>NZ_JBIVRD010000032.1:0-102826 GCF_044755565.1 Kitasatospora sp. NPDC092286
GCGATATACCAGGCGCTCTACATCCAAGGACGCGGAGCGCTCGACCGCGAGCTGGTCACCTGCCTGCGGACCGGACGGGCACTGAGGGCCCCCCGGGCACGCTCCAGGCAGCGCGCCTTCGGCCACGTCACCCCCGAGACCGTACTCGCCCAGAGGCCGGCCGAGGCCGACGACCGCGCCGTCGCCGGCCACTGGGAGGGCGACCCGATCATTGGCACCAACCAGTCCGCGATCGGCACCCTCGTGGAACGCACCACCCGGCTCACCGTGCTGCTGCACCTGCCCCGCCTTGAGGGATACGGCGTCGAAGCACGCGTCAAGAACGGTCCGGCGCTTGCGGGACACGGCGCCGAAGCCGTCCGGAACGCACTTGCCGCCGCTTTCGAGACGCTGCCGGAACATATGCGCCGCTCGCTGACCTGGGACCGCGGCAAGGAACTGGCCCAGCACGTCCAACTGACCGCGGACACGGGGATGAAGGTGTTCTTCGCCGACCCGCACAGCCCCTGGCAGCGCGGCACGAACGAGAACACGAACGGGCTGCTGCGACAGTACTTTCCGAAAGGAACGGACCTGTCCCGATGGACCGCCGACGAGATCAACGCAGTGGCTGCCACCCTCAACAGCAGACCACGCAGGACCCTCGACTGGAGAACTCCTGCCGAATCCCTCGCCGATCAGCTAATGTCACCGGTCAGAGCCGGTGTTGCAACGACTGGTTGAATCCGCCTTCGCTGCCGCGGTCCGTGTGGAAGACGCAGCCGCGCTCCAGGCCGCCTCGGCCGGCGGCCATCCGCAGCGCGGCCACCGGCAGCTCGGCGCGGTGGTGGTCGGCCATCGCGTAGCCGACAACCTCGCGGGTGGCAAGGTCGATCGCGGTGGCCGGGTAGAGCCAGCCCTCCTCGGTCGGCAGGAAGGTCATGTCGCCGACCAGTCGCACTCCGGGACGGGGCGCGGTGAAGTCGCGCCCTATCGGGTCCGGGGCGAAGACGGGCTTGCGGGCCTGGCGGGTCAGGCAGCGGCGCCGGCGACGGGTGATACCCGTGATCCCGCGCTCGCGCATGATCCGCTCCACCTTCTTCCGGTTGACCGCTCGGCCCTGGCGCCGTAGTTCCGCGTGGACGCGCGGGACGCCGTAGGCGCCCTTGGACGACAGGTGGATCACCGCGATCTCGGCGGCGAGCAGGTCCTCGGCCCGCTGGCGGGCGCGACGGGCCTGCTCGCCGGCCCGCCGGTCGCAGAACGAGGACCGGGCGATGCCCAGGACACGGCAGATCCGCTTGACGCCCCAGGCGCCATGGTGATCCTCAACGGAACGGAAGCGGATCACCGTGTCGTCTCGGCCGCGAAATAGGCGGCTGCCTTGCGCAGGATCTCGATCGTCCTCTGCTGCTCGACCGTCTGCCGCCGCAGCCGGGTGAGCTCCTCGCGCTCGGCACTGGTCAGCTCGCCCGGCCGGCCCTCGACACGGTCGGTGCGGTCCTGCTTGACCCAGCCCCGCGGTCCCTCCGGGCTGCCCCCCAGTTCACGGGCGATCTCGGTGACGTTCCGGTGCGGAGAGGACCGGACGAGCGCGACCGCGTCCCGCTTGAACTCCGCCGTGTACCGCTTACTCATGTTGCTGTTGGTTCCCACCTGAAACTGCTTCCTCCGGGCTCACATGTCCCAGTGTCCAGGTGTCCGAGCCGAGGGTGGAACTTCAAGCGCTGGTTCGCACTGCTGACGGACAAGCAACTCCGGCGTGGAGTCCACAAGTCCGTCCAGGCCCTGGAGAAGGACATCCGGGCCTGGATCAAGACCTGGAACGAGGCCCCCCGCCCGTTCACCTGGACCAAGACCGCCGACGAAATCCTCGAACGACTCGCCTCATATCTTGAACGAATTCCTGGTGCAGGACACTAGATTACATGTGTCACTCCTGAAATCCAGGAGTAAGTAGCAGAATCCCCCACGCTCGTCTTCGAGGTGGAAGCACCGCGTTGACCTGCTGAACTGCACCTCTGCCACCCGCGCGGTCCCCTCACGAACCCGCACGGACTCCACTTGGCCTCGCGGGCGTAGGCCAGGGCGACCGGGATCTTGAAGACGGAGGCGAGGACGACCGGTGTGTCCTCGTCGAGTCCGAGGGCGGCGGGGCCGTCGATGTCGCGGGCGAAGACGTGGCCCCGGACGCCGGCCTCCTCGAAGACGGCCCGCAGGGCGGGGCGAGCGGTGTTCATCGGGCGGTCCATTCGTTCGACACGGTGACCTCGGCGAGCAGTTCGGGGACCGGTGAGACGCCGAGGCCCGGCCCCCGGGGGACGTCCAGGTGGCCGTCGCGGAGGACGAAGGGCTCGGTGATGTCCGTGCGGTAGTAGCGGCCGGAGGCGGAGGTGTCGCCGGGGAGGGTGAAGCCGGGCAGGGCGGCGAGCGCGACGTTGGCGGCCCGGCCGAGGCCGGTCTCCAGCATGCCGCCGCACCAGACGGGCACCCCGTGCGCGGCGCTCACGTCGTGGATCCGCCGGGCCTCCAGGTAGCCGCCGACCCGGCCGGGCTTGACGTTGACGACCGAGCAGGCGCCCAGGGCGAGGGCGTCGGCGGCCGAGCGGGCGGAGACGATCGACTCGTCCAGGCAGATGGGGGTGCGCAGCTGCCGGGCGAGCCGGGCGTGGCCGCGCACGTCCTCCTCGTCGAGCGGCTGCTCGATCAGCAGCAGGCCGAACTCGTCGAGCCGGGCGAGGTGTTGTGCGTCGGCCACGGTGTACGCGGTGTTGGCGTCGACCTGGAGCGGTATGCCGTCGCCGAAGCGTTCGCGCACGGCGCGGACGGGCTCGATGTCCCAGCCGGGCTCGATCTTCAGCTTGATCCGCAGGTAGCCCTGGGCGAGGTAGCCCTCGACGGCGTCGAGCAGGGCGGGGATGTCGTCCATGATGCCCACCGAGACCCCGGCCGGGACGCGGTCGGCGGTGGCGCCGAGCCATTCGGCGAAGGAGATCGAGCGGGCCCGCAGCCAGGCGTCCAGGACGGCCGTCTCCAGGGCGGCCTTGGCCATCCGGTGGCCCTTGAAGGCGGCGAGGGCGGGGGCGACCGTCCAGGGGTCGAGGTGCGGCTGGGCGAACAGGGCGGGCAGCAGGTGACGGCGGAGCACGTCGGCGGCGGCCTCGGTGTACTCCGAGGAGTAGACCGGGTCGGTCATCGTGACGCATTCGCCCCAGCCCTCGCCCTCGGTGGTCTCCAGCCGCAGCAGCAGGAGTTCACGGGTGGTCTGGGTGCCGAACGACGTGCGGAACGGCGACACCAGTGGCATCGCGATCCGGCGCAGTTCCACTCCGACGGGCTTCATGCTCTGTTCTCCTGACGTCGTTCGATGAGGTACCGGCCGTCCCGGGCGAAGCCGGTGACGGTGTGCCGGCCGTCGTCCATCAGGCCGCCGAGGACGTCGCGCAGGGCGCGGCGCCACTCCCCCGCGGCCTTGGGGTCGGTCTGTCTGAGCGCCTCGATGTCGGGCGGGACGCGGACCAGGACGGTGCCGTCGCGGGCGCCGCCGGGCAGCCGCCGGGCGACGGGGCGGCCGTCGGGGCCGAGGTCGAGGGCGACCGCCGCGGGCGGGCGCAGCGCGGCGGGGTCGACGGTGCGCGGGTGGCCCTCGCAGGCCAGGGCGGCCCGCTCGCCGGCGAGGTCCCAGCGGACGAGCAGCCGGTCCGAGTCGGCGCCCGCGTTGACGCCGTCGCGCATCGCGCCGTAGAAGTTGGCGAGGTACTCGGCGGGCACCGCGCCCAGTTTGGCGAGGTTGAAGTAGGCGTTGCGGCTGACCAGCGGGTCGTAGGTCCAGGTGACGGTGGTGATGCCGCGCTCCAGCGACCAGGCGCGCTGGTGGAGTTTGACGGCGTAGCCGACGCTGCGGCCCCGGACGTCGTCGACGACGGCGGCGATGTGCGAGTGGAGGCCGACGGCGGCGAGCATGCCGAGGCAGGTGCCGATCATCCGGCCGTTCCGGTGGACGCCGACGACGTAGCTGCCGGAGTGGGCGAAGACCAGCAGCAGTTCGGGGGTCATCATCGGGTTGCCCGGTTCGGGCCGCCAGACCCGGTGGAGCAGGTCGCAGGCCTCGCGCATGGCGTCGAGGCCGTGCAGTTCGCCGATGGTGACACCGCTGCCGAGCGCGGCCCGCTCGGCGGCCCGGCGCGCGCCGCGCAGGAGGTCGGCCGGCCCCGGGGGCCGGACGGGGTGCGGGGCCGGGTGCGGGGCGGTCATGCCGGCCGTCCGCGCAGCTCGTCGACCAGGGCCGCCAGCAGGGCGGCCCGGCGCGGGAGTTCGGCGACGATCACGTGTTCGTGGTCGGCGTGGGCGCCGCCGCCGACGGCGCCGAGCCCGTCCAGGGTCGGGGTGCCGACACCGGCGGTGATGTTGCCGTCCGAGCCGCCGCCGACGGCCGCGCCGCGCAGCGGCCCGAGGCCGAGGGCGTCGTTCAGCCGCTGGGCGCGGGCGAACAGCCCGGCCGAGGAGTCGGCGGGGAGCGGGGGCCGGTCGGGCCCGCCGGAGAGGGCGAGCGCAGCGCCCTTCAGGGTGGGGGCGAGTCCGTGCAGGGCGGTGTCGACCCGCTGCTGCTCGGCGGCGGTCCGGGCGCGGACGTCGATCCGCAGCAGCGCCGTGTCCGGCACCGTGTTGCGGGTGGTCCCTGCGATGGCGACGGTCGGGGTGACGGTGGTGCCGGCGTCCGGATCGGCGAGGGCGGCCAGGGCGAGGACCTGGCAGGCGAGTTCGGTGGTCGCGTTGATGCCGCGCTCGGGCTCCAGCCCGGCGTGCGCGGCGCGGCCGGTGATCGCCAGGTCGTAGAGGGAGGCGCCCTTGCGCTCGGTCTTCAGGGCGCCGTCCTCGGCGGCCTCCAGGACCAGGACGGCGCGGGTGCGCCGGGCCTCGGCCTCGATGAGGGCGCGGGAGTCGGCGGAGCCGGTCTCCTCGTCACTGGTCACCAGGACGGTGACGCCGTCGAGGTCGTCGAGGGTGGCCAGGGCGTGGAAGAGCTGCACCAGTCCGGCCTTCATGTCGAAGCAGCCGGGGCCGGTGAGCCTGCCGTCGGTGACGCCGAAGGGGTGGGTGGCCAGGGAGCCGACCGGCCAGACGGTGTCGAGGTGGCCCAGCAGCAGGACGCCGTCGCCGGCGCCGAAGCGCCAGCGCAGCTGCGGGCGGCCGGCGGTCTCCAGCCGTTCCGGGGCCCGGCCGGTGAGACGGGTGCCGAGCTCGGCGACGAGGTCCGCGCAGCGGGCGACGGCGGCCCGGTCGGCGGTCGGGGACTCGGCGGTGACGAGCGCCTCGATGTCGGCGACCAGCTCGGGCAGCCGGGCCTCCAGCCGGGCGACGGCCGAGGGGTCGGCCGAGCGCCGGGAGGCGGTGTGCGGGGGTGTCGTGGTCGGCGGCATGTCAGCTCACCTTCGGGTTGGCCCGGCCGCCGTGGTGCAGATAGCGCGAGCCGTCGGCGAGGGTGTAGAAGACGACCGGGAACCAGCCGGCCGCGCCGTCGCGCTGGACGACGAAGGTGCCGGGCTCCAGCGGGCGCATCGGGTGCTCCTGCTCCGGCTGCTCGACCAGGTCGGCCAGTTCGCCGGTGAAGCGGCTGACCATGATCAGCTCGCCGCCCCGTTCGAGGATCTCGATCTGCGAGGAGGCGCGCTCGTAGACGCCGGTGATGGCGGCCGGGTCCGTCGCCACCGGGCCCTCGGCGGGCCGGATCGGGCCGGGCATGGTCACGTCGGCGAGTTCGGCGGTGATCTCCCGGAACAGGTCCTCGTACAGGTCCCTGGTGCTGCCGCCGTTGGTGAGCAGGCAGATCGCGAGCCGCTCGCCGGACAGGACGCGCAGGAAGGCGCTCTGGCCGATGGTGCCGCCGTCGTGCGCGTACACCGGGCGCCCGTCCCACTCGGCGAGGATCCAGCCGAGGCCCCAGGCGTGGCCGAACAGGTGCCGGTCGGGCAGTTCGACCTGCGGGGTCTGCATGGCGCGGACGGACTCGGCGCTCAGCAGCCGGGTGCCGTCCTCGGTGACGCCCTCGGCGAGGTGGAGGCGGGCGAAGGCCAGCACATCGCTCGCGGTGGCGCAGATCAGGCCGGCCGGGCCGGCGGAGCGCATCAGCGACCAGTGCGCGGCGACCTTGAGCGGGTCGCCGAGGTGTCCGGCGGCGGCGCGGTGGCGCAGCACCTCCTCGGGCAGGGTCGCGGTGTGGGTCAGGCCGAGCGGGCGGAAGAGGCGGGCGCGCATCAGCTCGTCCCACTGGACGCCGGTGACCCGCTCCAGGACGCGGCCGAGCAGCGAGAACCCGGCGTTGCAGTAGGACATGGTCGCGCCGAGCGGGTGGTTGACGGAGACGTCGGCGAGCAGTTCGGTGTACTTCTCCAGGCAGTCGTCGCCCCGGCCGGTGTCGGCGAAGAAGTCGCCGTCGATGCCGCTGGTGTGGGTGACCAGGTGGCGCAGGGTCACGTTCTGGGTCAGGTGTTCGTCGGCGAGCCGGAGTTCGGGCAGGACCTTGACGATCGGGCTGTCCAGGTCGAGCACGCCCTCCTCGACCAGGGCCATCGCGACCGTGGTCGTCCACACCTTGGAGATCGAGCCGATCTGCCAGAGGGTGTCGGTGGTCGCCTCGATCCGGGCGTCGGCGTTGGCGAAGCCGGTGGCGGCCTCGATCTGCCGGCCGTGGTGCCAGATGGCCAGGCTCGCGCCGGGCACCGAGTGGCGGGCGGCCAGTTCGGCGAGGCGGCCGGCCCAGTGGGCGGTGTCGAGCGAGCGGTTCTGGGGTGCGGTCATGGTGCGGCTCCTGTTCGCGGTGGGATCGGGAGGTGGTGCGTGGTGGGGCGAGTGGTGCGGTCAGCGGGCGGTGTGCTCGGTGACCCAGTCGACGAGGCGGCGGCTGTAGTCGACGCGGTGCGAGGGGCGTCCGGCGAGGATGAACAGGTGCGAGCCCCCGGGGTAACAGACCATCCGGACCGGGACGCCCCTGGTCCGCAGCGCGTGGAACCACTGCTCGGCCTGGCCGGCGGGGCAGGTGTCGTCGGCGGCGCCGTGCAGGATCAGCGTGGGCGCCCGGACGCCGTCGACGTGGGTGAGCGGGGAGAGTTCCCGCTGCCGGGCGGCGTCGGCGATTTCGGCATGACCGATCTCGTGGCCCTCGTCGGAGGTGGCGGCCAGGGCGGGCAGGTCGGCGATCAGGCCGCCGGGGACGACGGCGGCGAAGACGTCGCTGCGGGCGGAGAGCCAGCAGCTGAGGTAGCCGCCGTAGCTGTAGCCGGTGAGCCCGATCCGCCCGGGGTCGGCGAGGCCCTCGGCGACGAGGGCGGCGACGGGTTGCAGCACGTCCTGCTCGTCGCTCTCGCCCCAGGCGTCGAGGGCGGCGGTGAAGAAGTCCTCGCCGTAGCCGTCGCTGCCACGGATGTTGAGGGTGAGGACGGTCCAGCCCCGGCTGACGAGTTCCTGGTGGTAGAGGTGGATGGGGGTGGCGTGCGGGGCCCAGGCGTTGTGCGGGCCGCCGTGGAGGTCGACGAGCAGCGGGCCGGGGGCGGGGGCCTGCGGGTCGCGGGTGATCAGGCCGTGCACCCGGGTGCCGTCCGCGATGGTGAACTCCCGTTCGGTGACGGGGTGCAGGGTCACCTCGGGGAGGGCCTGGGCCATGTGCGCGGTGAGCCGGGTGAGTTCGCCGGTGGCGAGGTCGAGCAGGTCGATCTCGCCGAAGGAGGAGCGGTCGGCGACGGCGAGCGCGGCCTTGCCGCCCGCTCCGGCCCGGGCGGCGACGGAGCAGCCGGACACACCGCTGCCGGGCGGCAGCGGAAGTTCGACGATCTCACCGAAGCCGAAGCCGTCGCCGGGGCCGGAGCCGTCGCCGGGGCCCAGCCCGTACAGCCGGGTGGCGCCCCGGTCGCGGGCGCAGAAGACGATCTGCCCGCCCTTCTCGCCGTGGAACTGCGGCAGGGCGCCCGGGTAGCCGGGCCCTCCGGGCATCACGTTCCGGTCCAGGGCGGTGGTGAGCGCGGTGGGCGCCGAGCCGTCGAGCGGCTGGCGCAGCAGCGCGTCATGACCGGTGGCGAGGGTGGTGCGGCCGGCCAGCAGCAGCGCGTCGCCCGCCGGGTACCAGTCGACGGTCCGGATCAGGCCGCCGGCCGGTCCGACCGGCCGCGGGACGGCGTCCTCCTCCTCGGCCCCGACGAGGAAGGCCCCGACGGCTCCGGTGAGATCGGCGTCCGGGCCGACCGCCGCCGGGAAGGCCAGCCGGGTGCCGTCGGGCGACCAGGCGGGCAGACCGGTGATCCGGACGTCGCCACCGGTCACCCGGGTGGTGCGGCCCGAGTCCACCTCCACCACGAACAGGTGGGTGCGCTGCGGGCCCAGCAGGCCCTCGCCGTCGGCCTTGCCGAGGCGGTCGACGACCAGCGGTTCCGCCGGGCCCGGGCGGCCGACGACGGCGGCGAAGGCGATCCGGCCGCCGTCCGGGCTCCAGACCGGGAGGCCGGCGCCGTGCTCGCGGTAGGTGAGCGGCCGGGCCTCGCCGCCGCCGGCGGGGAGCAGGTGGAGCTGTCCGGCGCGCAGGAACGCCAGGGCGGTGCCGTCCGGCGACCACTGCGGCGCGCTGTCGGCGGGCCCGTGGGTGAGCCGCCGGGGGGCGGCCGGTCCGCCGGTGGCGGGGACGAGCCAGAGCGAGCTCACCGGGCGGTCGTGCTCGGCGTCCTGGGTGGTCAGGGTGTAGGCGACCTGCCCGCCGTCGGGGGCGAGGGCCGGCTGGCCCGGGACGGCGAACCGGTACAGGTCCTCGACGATCAGTGGCCTGGTCGCGGTCACGGGGTCCTACCTTCTTGATCGGGTCGAGCGAGCCGTTCGTGGGGTTTGGCTCACCCAGGGGTGTCGGGTGTGGCTTTCACGGGGTTGCCATCGGTGGCTCAGGAGGCTTGGCCGCAGTGGTGACTTGTTCGCGGGGTCGGCGATGTGGTTGTACTCGGCGGCGACGTCCGAGGCGGTGAGCGGGGCACCGTCCTCACAGGTGACGCCCTCGCGGAGGGTGAACCGCGCGGTGCCGCCCTCGACCGACCAGGTCTCGGCCACCCCGGGCGCCATCGAGCCGTCCGCGGCGCTGTGCACCAGGGGGTCGTCGACGACACGGCCCCCGCCGCGGCCACGGCGGCGGTACAGGCTGCCCGCCGCCGCCCGGTGGCCCTCCTTCGTGGGGTCATGCTGTCTCTCCTTGCTGGCCGTCCACCGGCCGGTCGAGGGCCGGGCGGTGGGTGGGGGGTGGCCGGGTGGTGGGGACGGACGCGCGGGACGGCCCGGCTCAGGTGCCGTCCGGCGGGTGGGGGGCGAGTGGACGAGTTGATGAACAGTAGGCAGCGGCCGCCGGGCCGGTGATGGTCGCGGGGAACGAAAAACCCGGCGGCACATGGTGCCCCCGTCCGAAGACGGACCCACCGGGCGAAGGCCGGGCCACCCGGCACCCCGACCGGGCAGCGCGGCGGGCACCGGGACCAGCGCGGTCGGCAGGAGGCGGACGGCGTGCGGGAGTTCGGAGAAGATCTTGTCCGATCGCTTCGCGTCCCCGAGGATGCCGATGGCCGGGGAACCTGTTCCCGCACGAAGAACGCGCGAGAAGAGGCAGGGATGACGTCGGCAGGCCATGAAGCGGCTGCGGGAGGAGCGTTCACCCTCGGGTTCGGGATCCTGGCCACGGTCCTGGGCGGCCTGCTCGTCACGGACTTCCGCGGTTTCGCCCGGTGGTTCCTGCGCGGCACCGAGGCATCGAGCGCGGGCCCGCGGCGCCTCCCGCCGTGGCGACGGCGGCCCGAACGCCCGGAGCGAGCGGGCATGCTGCCGCTGGTCCGCGTGGTCGGGGGGATCTTCGCCGCCGCCGGCCTCGTGATGCTGGTGCTCGGGATCGTCCTGCTCTCCGGTGGCGAGGCCGGCGCCCCGTTCACCCGGGAGACCGGTTCAGCGGCCCCGTGGCGTTCGTCTACCCGGTGATGGCGGCGGTCTGGTTGCGCCAGTTCTGGCGCCCCGGCGGCCTCCTCGCCACCACCTGGAACACGGCGGGCCCCGGCCGGCGCATCCTCCCGGTCCTCAGTACCGCGGCCGCCACCGGCACCGCCGCCGCCTGCTGGCAGGGCTACGTCCTGCTCGGTTCCATGGCGCTCACGGCCCTGGGGCTGAGCACGGTGGCCATGATGTTCTCGCGGACGCGCCGCGACGACGGCCAGGACCCTGCGGTCGACGGGCCGCCGACGGCGAGTTCGAACAGCGCCCGGTAGGACGCCCGGCGCTCGGTCGGCCGACCGTCGACACGGCGGGTCGACCGCCCGGCCGCACCGACGGGCGCGTTCGCCGGCCCGGTGGTCCACCCGTCACCCGGGTCCGGCGGCGGCCGGGCGGCCGTGCCCGCGAACGCCCGGCCGCCGCCTCATCGGATCCGGGCCGACGGACCCCGGCCGCGGACGGCTCGCGGGGCGATCGCCTCGGCGGGCGGCGATCCGGGCCCGCCACCGCCCGACGCGCCGCCGACCACCGCGCCGGCCGACGCGGTCGCGCCGCGCGGACGCGGGCGCGGTCGCGTCGCGACGCTCGCCCGCAGGGTCAGCACGATCTCTCCGTCGAATCCCTCGGTGAGCGCGCGGGCCAGTTCGGCGGCCCCGTCGGGCCCGGCACCGAGGGCGACGGCGGGCAGCCGGTCGGGGGCGCTGAGGTCCTGCGCCTGGGCGCCCCAGCGGGCCGCGTCGCCCCGCTCCCCCTCGGCGGCGTAGTGGACGGCGAGGCAGTGGACGGCCAGCGGGTCGCCGAACTGCGCGGCGATCCGCCACCAGAAGACGGCGTCGGCCGGACGGCCCATGCCGTAGAGCAGGCAGCCCAGGGTGCGGAACGCCGCCTTGTCGGCCAGCTCCAGGTCGAGGGCGAGTTCGCCGACGTCCGCCGCCCCCGCGACGCCGCCGCACAAGTGGCGCAGATCGCGCCGGAGTTCGGCCCGCCCGCCGACGGTCAGCGCCCCGGCGGCCAGGCTCTCGGCGCGCTGGCGTGGCAGGTGTCCGTCCCGGGCCGCCGGGAGCGCCTGCCGCCGGGCGGCCGCCGGGGGGCGTTCGGTGCGGCCGGTGGTCCGCCGGGCGGCCGGGCGCGCACCGGTGGTGAGGAGCTCGGCCAGCCGCCGGGTGAAGGACACCGGGTCGTGGTTGCCGAAGTCCCGTTCGAGTCCGTCGGCGTCGGCGCGGAGCAGCTCCGTCAGGTTCATCCCGGCCGCCTCTCCCCGCCGTCGCGGGCGCCCTCGCCGGCGCCCTCGTGGTCGAGCAGGTACTCGAGGTGGCGGCGGCCGAGGCTGTAGTAGGTCCGGGCGGTGGTGTGCGCGATGCCGACCGCCCGGCCGATGTCCGGGTAGGAGAGGCCGGCCTGGCGCAGCCGGACCACGTCCGCCTGGACCGGCGCGGCCCGGGCGAGTTCCTCCATCGCCCAGTCCAGGGCGTCGAGTTCGGCGAGCTCGTCCAGTTCGTCCTGGCTGGTGTCGGGCCGCCGCTGGGCGAGCACCCGCAGGCGCTTGCGCTCGGAGCGGCGGCGTTCCCGCAGGACGTCCACCACCGCGTCCTTGACGACCTTGAACGCGAACGCCTTCAGGTCGGCACTGGCCAGCGCCCGCCGCCAGTTCTTGTACAGCACGGCTCCGGCGTTCTGGACGGCGTCCTGCGCGTCCTCGCGGTGCCGCAGGCGCTGCTGCGCGTAGCGGAGGTAGCCGGGGTTCTCCTGGGTGAAGAAGGCCGCGAAGTCGACCGGCAGCCCGTCGAGCGGATCCGCCCGCAGGCGATGCTCCTCGCCCGGCCCGGGGGTGTTCACCACACGCCTCCCCCCTTCCGTGGGTCAGCTGGCCGGCCCACCGGGTGGCGGGCCGACGGCCCTTTGGGGGCTTGTGCTGTAACCGTCCGGTGGCCGGGGGTTGTTAGCCCGATCCCGCCGACAATTGGCGATCGCTTCTGTTCGTTTTCGCACACCCCTGCTGACCTGGCGCTTCACGGGAGCGCACGCCCCGCCACCGCCAAAAGGGTGACGCAGATCACAGCCAAGCCCGGCCGGCAACCCGGCCCAGGACACCCCTCCCCACGACACTCCGACCCCGGCCTCGGGCCTCAGGCTTCGGCGGCCTCCAGCACGGCCGAGTCCAGCGCGCCCGTCACCCGGTCCAGCAGGGCCCGCAGGGCGGCGAGGTCCTCGACCGGCAGGCCGGTGGCGGCGAGCAGCCGGCGGGGCACCTGCCCGGCGCGCTCGCGCAGCGCCGAGCCGGCCCCGGTGAGGCCGACGGTGACGGAGCGCTCGTCCTCGGGGCTCCGCTCGCGGCGCACCAGGCCGGCCGCCTCCAGCCGCTTGAGCAGCGGCGAGAGGGTGCCGGAGTCCAGTCGCAGGTATCCGCCGATCCGCTTCACCGGCAGCTCGCCGTGCTCCCAGAGCACCAGCATGACCAGGTACTGCGGGTAGGTGAGGCCGAGGTCCTTGAGCAGCACCCGGTAGACGCCGCCGAAGGCGCGCGAGGCGGCGTTCAGCGAGAAGCAGATCTGCTGGTCCAGGCGGAGCAGTTCCTCGTCCGGGAGCTCGGGGAGCGTGGTCATGTCCCCATGGTACCGATCACGCACGCCATTCAGTTGTGCGCAATTGAATTGCGTGCTTCACTTGTGGGCGAAGGGCGGCCCGGGCGGCCGCCGAGACGGAAGGGAACCGACCAATGGACGTGCTCTACACCGCGGTGGCCACGGCGAACGGCCGGGAGGGCCGGGCGGTCAGCTCCGACGGACAACTGGACCTCGCACTGGCCATGCCGCCCGCCCTCGGCGGCAACGGACAGGGCACCAACCCCGAGCAGCTCTTCGCGGCCGGCTACGCGGCCTGCTTCGCCTCCGCCCTCGGCCTGGTCGGCCGCCAGGCCCGCGTCGACACCAGCGAGGTCTCGGTGACGGCCGAGGTCTCCATCGGCAAGGACGGCGCGGGCTTCGGTCTCGCGGTCGTGCTGCGCGTCGAGCTGCCCGACACGCTCGCGGGCGAGAGCGGCGAGCTGCTGGTCAGGCAGGCGCACGAGGTCTGCCCGTACTCCCGGGCCACCCGGGGGAACATCCCGGTGGAGCTGGTCGTCGAGTAACCCGGCCCCACCCGGACGAGCAGGGCCCGCCGCGCGCACGCGCGGCGGGCCCGCCGCCCGCCCGCCACCGATGAACCCGCCCGTACCCGACCAGGGCACCGGCGGGCGTCAACCCGCGACATCCGCAACGCCTTCCAGCAAGAACGCGCACGACTGGCGCATTCCACATTCGCACACAGAATCGCCGAGCTGAACATTCATACGAGAAGAAACGATTCCGTAAAATCTTGGTGCAGGTCAAATTCGTTATTCTGCCACGACCTTTCACAAATCCCCTTTACGCTTCGCTGACAGGGCGGTTCTCCGCCATCTCTATGTACTCCCTCACACGGTTGGGCAGCCGCCCCTTCTGAAGGATGAGAGCAGGAGATGACAGCTACGAACGAACAATCGGACGACGCCGCGCGCGAACCGGGTCGGCGGAGGTCGGGTTCCATCGGCCGCCGCGCGGTCGGCGGCGTCGCGGCTCTCACCGTGGGGATCGGCAGCCTCTCGTTGGCGGCGGCCCCAGCGGCGTACCCGCAGGCGGGCGACGGATCGGTGACGGTCCGGGTCATCCGGGCCGTGGACGCGAGCGGCGTGTGGACGCCCGCGCTGGAACCGGGCATCGCGGGCGTCCGGGTGACCCTCACCGACGACGCCGGGGTCAGCATCGAGGGAGCGACCGCGGCCGACGGTACGGTGACGCTGGCCCCGGCCACGAGCACGGCGACCGGCGGCAAGTACCGGGTGCAGGTGAGGAATCCGAAGCCGGGCGTGCTCTTCCCGGCCTTCGCCTCACGCCAGGGGCTGGACGGCGCGCCCAACCAGCTGAGCAGCAACGAGGAGTTCGTCGACCTCTCCGGCGGCAAGAACGTGGCGTACACCACCGGGCTGTGGAGCCCCGGTGACTACTGCCAGAAGAACGCCCCGCTGGTGACGACCTGCCAGCCCGCCACTCGCGAGGGCGGGTCGCAGCGCACGCTGGTGTCCTTCCCGTACAGCGCGCGCGGCCAGGACGGCGTCGACGTCAACGTCACGAACATCGCCACCGACGCGGAGACCGGCACGCTGTTCGGCATCGCGTGGAACAAGGCCGACAAGCGGGTGTTCTCCTCGGCGCTGGCCAAGCGGTCCACGGACTACGGCCCGGGCGGCGCGGGGGCGATCTACGTCACCGACCTCGCCCAGAACAGGACCACGCTGTTCGCCACCGTCCCGGACGCCGGGACGACCGCCCACGGCGGCGGCACCGACGACGCCTTCCTCGCCGTACCCGGCAAGGAGAGCCTCGGCGGCATCAAGGTCACCGACGACGGCGCGGACCTGTTCGTCGTCAACCTCAACGACCGCCGGCTCTACCGCTACGACGCCACCGTGCCCACCGCGGCGGCGCCGAAGGCCGTCTACCCGATCCCGGCCCCGGGCTGCCCGGCGGCCGGGGACTGGCGTCCCTTCGGCCTCGGCCTCCAGGACGGCGTCGGCTACCTCGGCGGGGTGTGCTCCGGCGAGTCCACCGGGAGGGCCTCGGACCTGCGCGCGGTGGTCCTGCCCTTCGACCCGCACACCGGCGCGTTCCACAAGCCGGTGCTGGACCAGCCGCTGGACTACCCGCGCCAGTCCACCGTCGGCTCGGGCCCGTGCGACGGCGCCGGCTGGTTCCCCTGGACCGACACCTTCCCGACCTCCCAGAACGGCCAGGCCTGCCAGGCCAATCTGGCCCAGCCCGAGCCGGAGTTGGGCGAGATCGGCTTCGAGACCGACGGCTCGATGCTGCTGGACTTCCGCGACCGCTTCGCCGACCGTTCTCCGGCCTCCCCCACGCCCCAATCGGTCGCCGCCGTCCTGTCGGGCGGCGACCTGGACAAGGCGTGCCCGGCGGACGGGATGTACGTGATGGACACCAACAACGGCTGCGGACTCTCCCCCCGGGGCACCCGGTTCTTCGACAACAGCCGGATGACCTTCCACCACAACGCGGCCTACGCGGGCATGGCGCTCTCCAAGGTCGAGAACACCATCGCGACCTCCAGCTTCGACCCCAACAGCACCGCCTTCGGGTACGGCACCGCCTTCGTCCAGCGCGACGGCCGACAGGACCCGAGGTACGGCCTGCGCCTCAACCCGGCAGGGGGCATCGCCCCGTTCGGCAAGGGCGCCTCGATGGGCGACCTGGAGGTGCTCTGCGACCAGGCCCCGCTGCAGATCGGCAACCGGGTCTGGTACGACCCCGAGCGCAAGGGCATCCAGAAGCCGGGCCAGAACCCGGTCGCGGGCGTGACCGTCAACCTGTACGACGCGTCGGAGAAGCTGGTCGGAACGGCGAAGACGACGGCCCGTGGTGAGTACTACTTCGACGACTCCAACGTCACCGGCGGCCTCAAGCCGAGGACCGGGTACACCATCCGCCTGGACAACCCGGCCGACTACGCCGAGGGCGGTCCGCTCCACCAGTGGGTACCCACCGTCCCGGATGTCGGCGACAACCCCTTCATCAACTCCAAGGGCATCGTCCCGCCGGGCGGGACGTTCCCGGAGCGGGCGCTGACCACCGGCGGGCCGGGAGAGAACAACCACACCTACGACTTCGGCTTCCGTCACTGCAAACAGCACAAGGGCGTGCTGAGCCTGATCAAGCAGGACCCGGACGGCAGGCCGCTGGCCGGGGCGAAGTTCCAGCTGTGGAAGACGTGGCAGGGGACGAAAGGCTCCGGTGGCACGCAGACCAGGACGAAGTGGGCGGACACGAAGGTCGGCGACCTCTGCACGACCGGGACCGACGGCATCTGCCGGGGCACCGGCGGGCCGGGGACGTACTACTGGGAGGAGGTCTGCCCGCCCCCGGGATACGCCGCACCGGACGAGAGGGCGTTCGGGCCGCTGGTGCTGACCCCCGACAACCTGGACAACGGGGTCTCGGTGACGGCGGTCAACCGGCCGCTGCCGCCCCCCTCCCAGCACTGGTAGCCCCCGAGCGGGGCAGCCGGCACCGGTGACCCTCCGGGCCGGGTCGGGCGGGTTCGCGGACCAGTGGTCCGCGAACCCGCCCGACCGTGCGACCGACCGACGACAGGTCCGCATCGAGGCCGGCCGGGATCCGGACCTCCCGGCCGAGGCGCCGGACGCCCACCCGACAGCCTCTCAGCCGCCGCCGGGCCCCGGCTCCCCCGGTCCGTTCACCGAGCGGAGAACGTCCAGCCGGTGCCGGTACTCCTCCGCGTCGATCTCACCGCGGGCGAAGCGTTCGGCGAGCAGCTGCTCGGGCGTCGGCACCGCCGCCCGCCCCGGGGCCCCGGCGGAGCCGGCCGCCGCCGGACCCTGCGGGGCGGGCCGCGACGAGCGCGAAACGTAGCGGAACAGCGCGATGGCGGCCATCACCAGCACCGCCAGGACCAGCAGCCCCACGACGACCATCAGGCCGGCGCCCCAGCCGCCCAGGACATGCCCGTGGCCGTGCCCGTACCAGTGCCTCATCATGACCTCCTCCTCCGCCCCCCGCCGGGACCCGCCGAGATGATCGGCGCCTCCACCACCATCGTGCGCTCACGACCGACCGAACGGGCTGAAGAGTTTCCGAGAAAAGGCCCCGGCCACACCGGCCCCGCCCACCGGGTAGCGTTGCGCCCCATGAACCCCCATCCGCCGACCGACGACCGCGAGCAGCTCGTGGCGGCCGGGGTGCTGCGCCGGTACGAGGACGGGCTCCCGCACCCCGCCCTGGCCCACTCGCCGATCAGCTACGTCTCGACCCGGCTCTGGACGGAGCTCACCGCCCTCGCCATCGCACCGGCCGCGGCCACCGCCACCGCACACGCGCTGCTGCGCGCCATCGCCGCCGAAGCGGCGGACGCCGCCCTCGCGCCCGGCAACGAGAGCGCCCCGCGTGACGACCTGTACGTGACCCACCCGGCCCACATCGGGCCGTACCGCCGGGTGGTCTGGTTCCAGCGCACCGGACCGCGCGGGCACATCACCGCCACGTTCCCGCCCGACTCGTGACGCCCCCACCCGCCCCTGCCGTCTCCCGGCGGCCGGTGATCGCGCTCAGCGGTCGACGCGAAGGCTGTGACAGGTCCAGCCGAGCACGCCCGGCCCGTTCTCCGGCGGCCGCGGGTGGTACGTCCCGTCCGCCACGGACAGGTTGACGATCAGATAGGCGCGCCAGTCCGGCCCGACCCCGTGCCGGTCCGCGTACACCAGCGTGTCGTCGACGTACCAGTCGACCGAGTACGTGCCGAGCACCGTCCGCAGGGTGAAGGTCGAGCCGGGGGCTATGCCGGCGGCGGCCCCGTGCCAGTAGCGGAAGCCGCCCCGGACGTGGTTGGACAGCTCCAGCAGGTCCGGGTTGTCGGGGTGGTACTCGAACACGTCCACCTCGTTGCCCCCGTCCCGCCAGGTCCAGATGGCCGGCCAGGCGCCCAGCCCGACCGGGAGGGTGACCTGCGCGGTGAGCGCGTCCCCGGAGCGGAGCTGAAAGCCGTCCGGGCTCCCCTCGGTGGTGAGCAGGCTGCATGTCCACAGTCCGCCGGCCGGCCGGCGGACGGCCGTGAAGAGCCCGCCTGGGCAGTACGCGCGGCTGAGGAAGTCGAGTTTGTGATCGCCCCGGTTGGTCGGCCCCATCCGGGGATAGGCGCTGCTCCGGCCCGCTGTCCACTGCCTGGTCGAAGTGAAGTCCGCGTCGAACACGACTGCCACGGCCGCCTCCTGGGAGCCCCGCGTCCCGGCGACCCGGCGCCGCCGAACACACAGGGTGACTTACCCGGTACGTTCCGCAGTATGCGAAGCGGACCTTCCGGGTCCGAGGCGGCCCGGATCAGCCGACGGGAGCGGGCCGGCCGCCGCTGCCGAGGCGGTCGGTGACCGAGACCACGCCGTCCACCGAGCGGCAGAGGTTCAGCACGATCGGGACGAGGTGCGGCTCGGGGACGGTGCCGCTGAGCACCACCCGGCCCTGGTTCACCTCCACGCCGACCTCGGCCGGGCTGACGCCCTCGATCCGGCCGAGCACCTCCTCGACGATCTCCCGGTGGATCACCCGGTCCTCGCGCAGGAACACCCGCAGCAGATCGCCGCGGCTGACCATGCCGAAGACCCGCCCCTCCTCGTCCAGCACCGGCAGCCGCTTCACCGCGTGCCGGCTCATCAGCCGCGCCGCGCCCACCACGCTCGTGCCGGGCGTGGTGCAGACCGCCGGGCCGGTCATCAGGTCGGCCGCGGTGGCGGCGCCCGAACCGCCCGCCGGGAGCTCCGGAGCCGGGAGCAGGCTGCCCGGGTCCTCCTGCGCGGCCAGGGTGCGCAGGAGGTCCGCCTCCGAGACGATCCCGAGCGGCCGGCCGTCGGCATCGACGACCGGCACGCCGGTGATGTCGTACTCGGCCAGCAGCGCGACGATCTCCCGGAAGCCGGTCTCGGGCGCGACCCGGACCACGGGACTGGTCATCACTGATTCGACGGTGGCGTGGCGCACGCCGGTTCACCTCGTCCGCGAGCGTCGTTAGACCGGACAGCCCTCGTCCGGCTGGTACCAGGAGCATCGCCTCTGACGGCTCGCACCGCCAGGGGCCAAGGGGCTGAAAACCCGGGACCAACGGCCCTGCCGCCGAACACGCCCCCGACGACGGCCGGCCGTGCCGCGTCGGACCGCGGGCCGCACCGCACCCGTCCGCACGGGCCGGGGCCGTGCCGTGGCGCCCCCGCCGGCAACGGGCGAAGCTGTCGGAGAACACCGGCGGGGCACCCCCGCGAAGTCCGCCACAGGGCCACCGCGCCGCCCCGCCGCGCCCGACGCCCCTGGAGTTCCCATGACCGCACCCGGCACCCCCGCCGTCCCGCTGCGCTGTCTGGTCACCGGCGCCACCGGCTACATCGGCGGACGGCTCGTCCCGGAGCTGCTGGCCGCCGGGCACTCCGTGCGCTGCCTGGTCCGTGACCCCGGGCGGCTGCGCGACCACCCGTGGCGTGCCCGGGTGGAGGCCGCCGCCGGGGACGTCACCCGGCCCGACACGCTCACCGGGGCGTTCGCCGGCATCGACGTCGCGTACTACCTGGTGCACTCGCTGGGCACCGGCCGCGGCTTCGAGGCGACGGACCGCTCGGCCGCCCGGGCGTTCGGCGAGGCGGCCGCCCGGGCCGGGGTCCGCCGGATCGTCTACCTGGGCGGGCTCAACCCCACCGGGGTACCGGCCCGGGACCTGTCGCCGCACCTGCGTTCGCGCGCCGAGGTCGGCCGGGCGCTGCGGGCGAGCGGGGTGCCGACCGCCGAGCTGCGGGCGGCCGTGATCATCGGCTCCGGCTCGGCCTCGTTCGAGATGCTCCGCTATCTGACCGAGCGGCTGCCGGTGATGGTCACGCCGAGCTGGGTGGGCACCCGGATCCAGCCGATCGCCGTCCGGGACGTGCTCCGCTACCTCACCGCGGCGGCGTCGCTGCCACCGGAGGTGAACCGGGCCTTCGACATCGGCGGCCCCGAGGTGCTCACCTACCGGGAGATGATGCGACGCTACGCCGCCGTCGCCGGGCTCCCGCACCGGCTGATCGTCCCGGTGCCGGTGCTCACCCCCCGCCTCTCCAGCCACTGGGTGGGCCTGGTCACGCCGGTGCCGAACCGGCTCGCCCGGCCGCTGGTGGAGTCACTGCGGCACGAGGTGGTCTGCGCCGAGCACGACATCGCCGGGTACGTGCCCGACCCGCCGGGCGGCCTGACCGGCTTCGACGAGGCGGTCCGGCTGGCCCTGCGGCGGATCCGGGACGCCCGGGTGGCCACCCGCTGGTCGTCCGCCTCCCTGCCCGGCGCGCCGAGCGACCCGCTGCCCACCGACCCGGACTGGGCCGGCGGCAGCCTCTACCAGGACGTCCGGGAGCGCCGGGTGGCCGCCTCCCCGGCCGCGCTCTGGCGCGTGGTGGAGGGCATCGGCGGCGAGAACGGCTGGTACTCCTTCCCGCTCGCCTGGGCGCTGCGGGGCCGGCTCGACCGGCTGGCCGGCGGCGTCGGCCTGCGCCGGGGCCGGCGCGACCCGGCCCGGCTGCGGGTCGGCGACTCGCTGGACTTCTGGCGGGTCGAGGAGATCGAGCCGGGTCGGCTGCTGCGGCTGCGCGCCGAGATGCGGCTGCCCGGCCTGGCCTGGCTGGAGCTGACCGTCACCCCGGACGGGCGGGGCGGCAGCGACTACCGGCAGCGGGCGCTGTTCCACCCCCACGGGCTCGCCGGACACGCCTACTGGTGGTCGGTGGCACCGTTCCACGCGGTGGTCTTCGGCGGCATGGCTCGCCGGATCACCGAACGCGCCGCGGCCGAGCCCCGGGAAACCTCCCCGGACGGCGCAACCATCACATGATCGACTCGTTGGACCGTCCGTCACGACAGAACGCTCGGTTCCGGGGAGGGCCCGTTGGCAGGACGGATGGACGGCACAGAACCAGCCGCGAACCGGGCCGCGCGCCCGGCCCGCCCGGTGGCGCTGGCCGAGGCGGCTCTCGTACGCCACTACCGCCGCCTGGTCCGGCTCGCCTACCTGGCCCTGCCGGCCGACCGCGACCGGCACAGCCGGGTCCTCGCCGCGCACGCCGCCGTCCAGCGGGCCCTGCCGTCCCGCTGGACGCACTGGTCCCGCCGGATCGACCCGGCGGCCGCGGACGGGGAGCAGGTGTACGCCGCACTGCGCCTGCGGGTGCTGCGCGCCACGCTGCGGCCGTGCCCGGCGCACCGGCTGCTCGCGCCCAGGGTCTGGGGGCTGCGGCTGTTCACCCCGGGCGGCGGCGAGGAGGACGCGGCCCTGGACCGCGCGCTGGCCGGTCTGGACGCGCCCGCCCGGGCCGCGTTCGCCCTGCTGGCCGCAGAGGAGCTGACGCCGGCCGTGGCCGCCGAGGTGCTCCAGCGGGCCGGTGCGGACCGCCCCGACCAGGCCGTCGACGCGGCCGGGCGGCTCTCCGCCGGGCCCGAACCCGGACGGCCGGCCTTCGATCCGTGCGCGGTCCGGGTGCAGCCCACCGACCTGCTGCGGCGGCGCCGCGCGCTCGGCGCCTCCCTCACCGTCGCCGTGCTCGCGCTCACCACCACGGCCGCCGTCCTGACCGGCCCGGACGGCGGCGCCCCCGGCGCCACGCCACTCCCCCGGCCGCCCGGCGGTACGGCGCCCCCGCCCGACCCGGCCCGGCTGGTCCGGGTGGCCGCCGACCAGTGGCAGCACACCAGCCGGGTCGACTTCTCCGCCTGGCCCGCGCGCGGCGACCGCCGCGACGACACCGCCCTGCTCGGCCGGGCGCTCACCGCCTGGACCGGGGCCGGCCCGCGGAGCAGGGCCGAACCGGGCACCGCGCCCGCCCCGCCCCGGGGCGAGCCGCAGCTGCTGTTCGCCGGCACGGTCGACGACACCCCCGTGGTGGTGCTGTACGACGGGTGGCTGCTCGCCCGGTACACCGACGGGCGCGGCGGCGGGCTGGACCTCGCCCGGGCCGACGGCTCCGACGTCACCACGGCGGGCGCGGTGGTGCTGCGCCGCCAGGGCACCGCCGCCCGCTATCTGCTCGCCCCCTGGATCGACACCGCCGAGACCCGGCGGATCGACCAGCCGGACGCGCCCGCCCGTCCGCTGGACCGTGCCGACGGCGTCACCGCCGCGACGCCCGGCGGGGCCCCCGGCGGAACGGTCGCGGACTGCCAGGGCGCCGCCCTGCTCCTGCTGCGCTCCTCCCCCGTGATCGCCGAGAAGCAGGCCTTCCTGCTCGCCGATCTGGGCGGCCTCGTCCCGGCCCATCTCACCTACACCCCGGCGCCGGACCGCGCCCAGCCGGCCCGGTCGCCCCGCGAGGCGGTCACCCCGGACGCCCTCCAGGCCTGGGCGCGCGGCGGCTGCGCCGTGCCCGACGGCACTCCCGGCGTCAGACGGCTCAACCTCTGGGCGTTCGCGGTGCAGCAGCTCCCGCAGAACGCCGGCGCGGCGTCCTGGGTCTGCCTGCGCGCCGACCGCTGGGCCGGCGAGGGCAGCGCCGCCACCGCCGTCCTGCTGCCGGGCGCCCGGGGCCCGCAGCGCACCGGCGGCGGCCCCGGCCGGGCGTGCAGCCGGTTCGAGCAGGACACCGTCGGCTGGACGTGGTGGCGCTCCCCGCAGGGCACGGAGTTCCTGCTCGCCGCAGGCAGCCGCCGGGTCGGCCGGATCACCGTCAAGGGCCCGGACTGGTCGGCCGACCGGCCCGTCCCCGACCGGACCCTCGCCGTGGAGCGCCCGGCCCGGGCCGCCGTCTCGGTCGAGGCCCTGCTGGACGGCGGCGCCAGGATCACGCCGATGCGGTAGCCGTACCGTCCGAGCTTGATCCATTCGCCTGCCTGCCCCGCCTTGTTAACCGGCGACCAATCGGTTACTGTGTGACACGCGGTCCACTTTGATCTGTGCATGACATGCAGCCTCACGCTGGGTGGCCCGGACAGAGGCTCATCGAAGGCCCGTCCACTTCGGACTCCTTGTTCAGTGAGCTGATCCCGCCAGGTAAAACCCGGACCGCGGCATCCCGCCCGATATCTGCTCATCGCCGATCGGAGCTGAGGAGAGTGTCATCATGGTCATCGCGCATGTTCCCACCGCTCGCCCACCCGGAACATTTTCGGGATTTCGACAGCCGCGGCAGACAAGAGTGGACCGGACACGCTTCCCGTCCGATTTTCCGCCCCCGGCGGCCTCGCACAGACCAAGCCAGGTCGAAATTCCGGTGAACAGTCCGTTAATTCTGGACCGATGCCGGTCCGGTCACCGCCCAGGATGACATCCCGGCCGTGACGCCGTCGAACGTGAAATCCGCATGGTCGCACTCCGGGAAAAGGTCCCCGAATGTTCACTACGACCGACCACCTGGGCTTCAGTCTGACGCAATTGCGCTACTTTGTGGTATCCGCCGAGCTCGGCAACATATCGGAGGCGGCAGAGAAGCTGTGCGCATCACAGTCGACGGTCTCGTCGGCCGTGATGCGGCTGGAACGTCAGCTCGGTGTTCAGCTGCTTCTTCGCCATCACGCCCGCGGGGTCACCCTCACCCCGAGCGGTCGGCACCTGCTGCGAGCGGCACGAACCCTGCTGGGGCAGGCCAGGAGTCTCAAAGCCCAGGGCGACGCCCTGGCGAGCGGCACGGCCGGCCGGCTCGACGTCGGGTTCTTCTTCCCGGTCGCCCCGTTTCTGCTGCCCCTGGTCTGCCGAATGACCAGAGAGCGGTCCGTGGCGCTGCAGTTGAACGTTCACGAGGAATCCGCCGACCGGCTTCTGGAGTTTCTGCAGGACGGCCGGTGCGAATTGGCTGTGACATATGATTTCCTGTCGGGCGATTCCACGTTCCACCCGCTGGTCGACCTGCCCGTCCATGCCCTGGTGGCCGATGGCGACCCGATCGGCAGGGCCGGCCCGGTCAATCTGGCGGAGCTGGCCGCCCGACCGCTCGTCACTTTGAACATCCCGGCCGTTCTCCGCCATTTCGAAACGATGTTCGCCGACACCGGCGTCCCCATGCCGCAGGTGATGACGACAACGAGCCTTGAGACAATGCGCGGTCTGGTGGCCGCCGGTTCCGGGTTCACGTTGATGTATCAACGCGCTTCGAACATGACGACTCTGGACGGAGGGAAGGTTCGAGCCGTCGAGATCACCGGCGATACGCCTTCTTCGTCCCTCGGTGTCGCCATGATGCCCGAGCTGGCCATGAGCAGCCGCGGTGACGCCTTCCTGGACGTGCTCAGATCAGCGGTTTCGATCAGCTACGGCATGAATTCACTTGCGCGACCCGGGAGACCCCTCGGCGCGACCGCCGGCACGCGGCCGTCCTGAGCGCGGTTCCGGTCGGGCTCGAAACCGGGTTCCATTCCCCGGTACCAGCGTTTTGCATATTTCTGCCGGACGGCTGCCCGGCACGGGTTACCGTAGGTGAGGAGTGTTGTGCTGGCGGTTATCTTCGCAGGTCAGGGAAGTCAGGAAAAGGGGATGGGTGCCGAGGTCTTCGGGTATTACCCGGGGCTGGTGCAGTTCGCGTCGGACACGCTGGGATACGACCTCGTTTCGCTGTGCACGGAAAATCCGGACGGACTGCTGGCCCGTACCGAGTACACCCAGCCGGCGCTCTACGTCGTCAACGCGCTGCGTACTTTCGAGCGGGTTCACCGCGAGGACCGGCCGGCCGATTTCTACCTGGGCCACAGTCTGGGCGAGTACAACGCCCTGCTCGCGGCCGGCGTCTTCGACTTCGAAACGGGACTACGGCTGGTCGCCAAGCGCGGTGAACTGATGGCGGCGGCCTCCGACGGCGGTATGACCGCGGTGCTGAACACACCGGCGGAACACCTCCTGAAGATCTTCGCGGACGACGGCGTCGACGGCGTCGACATCGCCGGTTTCAACACCGCCTCGCAGATCGTCATCGCGGCCACACCACCCGTACTGGCCGTGGCGCACGCCTGCCTGAAACGCCGGGAAATCCGTTTCGTGCGGCTCAGGGTGAGTGCGCCGTTCCACTCCCGGTACATGGAGCCGGCCCGGGTGCGCTTCGCCGAGTTCCTGAAGCGGTTCAGCTTCGCCGAACCCGCCGTACCGGTCGTCTCCAACGTCACGGGCCGGCCCTACCGGCCGGGACAGGTGGCCCGAATGCTCACGGAACAGCTGGTGACCCCGGTGCGCTGGACCGACAGCGTCCGCACCCTGCTCGACGGCGACGACGGGCTGGAATTCACCGAAATAGGGGGCTCTGCCCTCACCCACATGGTGCAGAAGATCAGGTCTGGAGTGTGACGGATGGCAACGACGAAAGAAACGATCCGGCAGTACCTGGAGGACCGCTTCCTCTTCGAGTTCGACGATGCGATCACCCCGGACACCGACCTTTTCAAGGCGGGTGTCATCGACTCGTTCGGCTACGTCAGGATGATGGAGTTCCTGGAGTCCGAGTTCTCCGTCGAGATCGTCTCGGAGGACATCCTCATGAACGTCTTTGTGTCGCTCACCGATATCGCCGGATTCGTTGACGGGAAGATCTCCGCGAACTAGAAGGACGGATCATGTGCGGGCTGGCTGGTTTCCTCTCGACCTCGCTGCACCCCGGTGCCACCGCCGAGGTCATCACCTCGATGCTGTCGAACATTCGCCACCGCGGGCCGGACGAGGCCGGCTACTACCTGGACGACGGCATCGCCATGGGGGCGGCGCGGCTGGCCATCGTGGATCTCCCCGATGGCTCGCAACCCATGTCCGACCCGTCACAGCGCTACTGGATCTGTTTCAACGGTGAGATCTACAACCACATCGAGCTCCGCGCGGAACTGGAACGTCTCGGCCGCCCGTTCCGCACCGACCACTCCGACACCGAAGTGGTGCTCCAGGCGTGGATCCAGTGGGGAGCGGCCTGCTTCACACGCTTCAACGGCGCCTTCGCGGTCGCCATCAGGGACGCGGCGACCGGCGAACTCGTCCTCGCCAGGGACCGCTACGGCAAACGCCCGCTGTTCTACGCCGACCACGGCGGTGACTTCCTGTTCGCGTCCGAGATGAAGGCGTTCCGCGCCTTTCCCGGATTTAGTTTCGAACTCGACCCGAGGGAGCTGGCCACCACCTACGCCGTGTGGACGCCGCTGCCCGACCGCACGCCGTTCCGGGGCATCCGCCAGCTGCCGATGGGCTCCGTGCTGACCATCGACCCGGACCGCCGCTCGCTGCGCTCCTACGAGGACCTCACCTTCGACGTGCCCGGTTTCGACGGCACCGAGGCCGAGGCGATCGACCTCGTCAGGGAGACCCTGCGCACCAGCGTGGAGCTGCGCCTGCGGACCGATGTCGAGGTCGGCGTCTACCTCAGCGGCGGTCTGGACTCCTCGGTGGTGACGAGGCTGGCCACCCAGCTCTCCCCGCACCGGGTCCGCACGTTCTCCGTGGCGTTCCAGGACAAGAACTTCGACGAGTCCGACAGCCAGCGCCTGGTCGCCGAGCACCTGGGCACCCTGCACTCCACGGTTCCCATCACCAGCGCGGACATCACCGACAACTTCCAGACCGCCGTGTACCACGCCGAGGTCCCCACCTTCCGCACCTCCTTCGTGCCGATGTTCCTGCTGTCCCGGCACGTCCGCGACGCCGGCATCAAGACGGTCCTCAGCGGCGAGGGCTCCGACGAGGCGTTCCTCGGCTACTCGCTGTTCCGCGAGACCCTGCTGCGCCGGCGGTGGAACGAGCTCCCCGAGGACGAGCGCCGCAGCGGGCTGGCCGGCCTGCACCCGGAGCTGGATCACTTCGGCCCCGCCCACCAGGCCCACCTGCTCGGCCTGTACCAGCAGTTCTCGGTGGAACGGCTGCCGGGCCTGTTCTCCCACGAGATGCGCTACCAGAACGGCAGGTTCGCGGCCCGGCTGCTCGCCGACCGCCTCGACCCGTTCGCCGACCTGCTCGACCTCGTCGCCGGGACCCCGGGCTACGCGGACATGCCCGCGGTGCACAAGGCGCAGTGGCTGGAGTACAAGACGCTGCTGCCCGGATTCCTGTTGTCCACGCAGGGAGACCGCGCCGCGCTGGCGCACAGCGTGGAGAACCGCTGCCCGTTCCTCGACCCGGCCGTGGTGCGCGCGGCCGCGTCGGTGAACCTGCGCTACGACGACGGCCGGATCGAGAAGGCCATCCTGAAGAAGGCGTTCCGCGCCGAGCTCCCGGAGTGGACCACCAGCCGACCCAAGCAGCCCTACCGCGCGCCGGGCAGCGCCGCGTTCAAGGAAAGCCGCCCGGACTACCTGGAACTGCTGCTGTCCGACCACGAGTTGGCCAGAATCGGCTGCGTGGACCAGAAGTTCGCCCGCCGCCTGGTCAACAAGATCATGTCGTCGCCGGTCGAGGAGATCAGCACCAAGGAGGATCAGACCTTCCTCTACCTGCTGACGACCGCCGTGCTCAACCAGCAGTTCGTACTGGGCGACGAGAGCAGGCCGGCCACGCCGCCGACCGCCGCGCCGAACCTGCGCGTGACCGTGGACAACCGCCGTGCCGTGCGGCGAGCGAGGGAGAGCCGATGAGTGCCGACGACATCGCGATCACCGGTCTCGCCCTGCGCTTCCCCCGCTCCGACACTCTGGTCGAGCTGTTCGACCACCTCGCGGCGGGGCGCTCGCTGATCACCGAGGTGTCCGCGGAACGGTGGTCCAAGGAACGCTACTTCGGCGATCCGCGCAGCGGTGAGGAGCGGACGAACAGCGTCTGGGCCGGGTTCGTCGAGGACGCCGACCGCTTCGACGCGGCCTTCTTCAACATCTCTCCGCGCGAGGCGGAGACGATGGACCCGCAGCAGCGGTTCGCGCTGGAGCTGGCCTGGAAGGCGATCGAGGACGCGGGATACCGGGCGGGCGAGCTCGCGGGCAGCCGCACCGGCGTGTTCATGGGCCTGTGCCACGCCGACTACGCCGAGCTCATCGAACGCGACGACGTACCGACCGACGCCTACTTCCCGACCGGCACGGCGTACTCGATCGTCGCCAACCGGCTGTCCTACTACTTCGACTTCCACGGCCCCAGCATCACCAACGACACCGCCTGCTCCAGTTCCCTGGTCTCGGTCTACGAGGCCGTCGCCGCACTGCACAACGGCGACTGCGACCTGGCGCTGGCGGGCGGCGTGAACCTGTGCTGGTCGCCGAAGCTGTTCGTCGCGTTCAGCAAGGCCGGCATGCTCTCGCCCACGGGCCGGTCGCACGCCTTCGACCAGGACGCCGACGGGTTCGTCCGCGGCGAGGGCGGCGCGGTCCTGCTGCTCAAGCCGCTGGCCAGGGCGCTGGCGGACAACGACTCCGTGTACGCGGTGATCAAGGGGGTCGGCACCAACCACGGTGGCAGGACCAACTCGCTGACCGTGACCAACCCGGCCGCGCAGGCCGCGCTGATCGAGGACGTCTACACCCGCGCCGGGGTCGCGCCCGAAACCGTGAGCTACATCGAGGCCCACGGGCCGGGCACCCCGGTCGGCGACCCGATCGAGATCGTCGGCCTCAAGCGCGCCTTCCAGAGTCTGCACGACACCAACGGGACCAGGCCGCGGCCGGACAGCACCGGCATCGGCTCGGTCAAGACCAACATCGGCCACCTGGAATCGGCCGCGGGCGTGGCGGGCGTGGTGAAGGTGATCGGCGCGATGGCCGCCGGGATCCTGCCGGCGACGGTCAACTTCCGGACCCAGAACCAGTTGATCGACCTGGACGGCAGCCCGTTCTACATCGTCGGCGACACCCGGCCGTGGCCGGGCGGCGACGGTGTACCGCGCCGGGCGGGCGTCAGTTCGTTCGGGTTCGGCGGGACCAACGCCCACGTGCTGCTTGAGGAACACGTCGGCCGGGAACACGGCGGCGAGGCGCCCGCTGCCGAGGCGCCGGGGCCGTACGTCGTCCCGCTCTCGGCGAAGAACCCGGAGCGGCTGCGTGTGCTGGCCCAGGGGCTGCTGGACCACCTGCTGGCACCGGAGAACGCGCTGCGGCCACGCCAGTCGCTGGCCGACATCGCCCACACGCTCCAGGTCGGCCGCGAGCCGATGGCGGCCCGGGTCGCGTTCGTCGTCTCGGACCGGGACCAGCTCGTCGCCGCGCTGGAGTCCGCACTGGAGTCCGCGGTGGCCGGTGAGGTGGCCGGTGAGGTGGGCAACCCCGCCGGGGCCGGCCCGGAGGTGGTGGCGGCGGTGGAAACGTGGGTGCGCGGCGGAACCGCCGACTGGCCCCGGCAGCCCGGGGCCCGTCGCGTGCGGTTGCCGACCTACCCGTTCGCCCGGGACCGGCACTGGTATGCCGCGCCGCGGACCGAGGCTCCGGGCACCGCTACGCTGCACCCGCTCGTCCACCGCAACACCTCCGACCTGGCACAACAGCGCTACACCTCCACGTTCACAGGCTCCGAGCCCTTCCTCGCCTCGCACCAGGTCCGCGGCCGGCGGGTGCTGCCCGCGGTCGCGTACCTGGAGATGGCACGGGCCGCCGTGGAGTTCGCGGCCACCCGGGACGGGTCGGTCCGGCTGCGCGAGGTCACCTGGATGCGGCCGATCGTCGTCGACGAACCGGTCGATGTCCCCATCGGACTGACGCCGCGTGGTGACTCCATCGCGTTCGAGTTCCGCCAGGGCGAGACGATCCACAGCACGGGCTCCGCCGAGATCGTCACGGTGCCGGAGCCGTCGCCACTGGACCTGGACGCCCTGCGCGCGTCCTGCCGTACCACGCGCGGCACCGAGGAGATCTACGCCCGGTTCCGCGCCCAGGGCCTGGAGTACGGGCCGGCCATGCGCGCGCTGCGCGGGGTCCGGGTCGGCCGGGACGAGGCGATCGCCCGCATCCTGGCGACCGAAACCGACGGGTGCGTGCTGCCGCCGAGTGTCCTGGACGCCGCCTTCCAGACCTCCGTGCTCCTGATGGACGAGACGGCCGGCCCGACCCTGGCCTTCGCCCTCGACGAGCTCCAGGTGTACCGGCCCTGCCCGTCCGAGACCTGGGCGTGGGTCCGGCGGAGCGGGGACTCCGGAGCGCTCGCCACGTTCGACATCGACCTGTGCGACCGCGACGGCGTGATCAGCGCCAGTCTGCGGGGGCTCGCCCAGCGCACCACCGCCGCGGGCCCGCGCGTCGTCACGGCGACCTCGCGGTGGATCGACAGGCCGCTGAACCCGGACGGTGGCTCCCGCACCGCGCACACCGTGACCCTGCCGGAGATCACTCCGGCGGATCCGGCCGACGGCATCGACGCCATGACGGATCAGGTCTTCGCCGAGGTCCAGCGGCTGCTCGCGTCCGGTCCCCGGGCCGGGCACCGGTTCGTGGTGCTGGTCGACGGCCGGACGCCGGCGCACTTCCACGAACCGCTGGCGGGCCTGTTCCGAACGGTCACGCTGGAGAACCCGCTCGTCTCGGGCCGTGTGGTCCGGGTCGCCGGCCTGGGTTCGGCCTCCCCCGCACAGGTCGCGCGGATCGTGCGGGAGGAGTGCGCCGACGACTCCGCCGACACGGAGGTCCGCTACTCCGCCGACGGCACCCGGCAGGTGCTGGAGCCCGTCGAGACGCGGCTCGGCGCCGGTCCGCGGGTGCCGGAACTGCGGGCGGGCGGCGTGTACTGGGTCACCGGTGGCCTGGGTGGCATCGGCCCCGACATCGCCCGCTATCTGAGCCGTGCGGAGGCGACGGTCGTCCTGAGCGGACGATCCACCGCCGGCTCCGCCGAGTCCCTGCGCGCCGAGGGCGTCGACGCGCACTACCTGCCGGTCGACGTCGCCGACGCCGAGGACGTCCGAGCCGCGGTCGGGACGATCCTGCGGGAGCACGGTTCGCTCGACGGCGTCGTGCACGCGGCCGGTGTGCTGCGCGACCAGTACCTGCTGCGCAAGGACCTCACCGACGTCCGGCTGGTGACCGCGCCGAAGGTCCGTGGCACGCTCAACCTCGACGCCGCCACCCGCCACCTCGACCTGGACTTCTTCGTGCTGTTCTCCTCGGTCGCCGGTGTCTACGGCAACCCGGGACAGTCCGACTACTCGGCGGCCAACGCGTTCCTGGACGCGTTCGCCCGGCACCGGCAGTCGCTGGTCGACGCGGGTGAGCGCAACGGCAGGACCGTCGCCATCAGCTGGCCGCTGTGGGCCGACGGCGGCATGACGCTGGACGAGGTCACCCGCGAGTCGATGCGCCGCGAGCGCGGGTGGGAGGCCCTGCCCACCGAGGACGGGCTGCGCTCCTTCGGCCGGTCCCTGCTCGCCGACGCCCCCGCGCACATCGTCGTCGCCTACGGCGCCGAGGCCACCCTCGCCGTACGGCGCCGAACGGTACCGGCCCCCGTGGCGTCCTCCGGCGGCCTCACGGCGTCGCCCGGTGATGTCACGGCGCCCTCCGGTGGCGACGTGGCGGGCGACCTGCTGGAGCGGACCGAGGACCTGCTCAGGGGGGTCGTCGCCGAGGTCCTTCGGCACGCCCCGGAGCACATCCGGCCGACCAGCAACCTCATCGAGTACGGCATCGACTCGCTGAGCATCCTGGAGGTGACCGCCCGGCTGGAGAAGCTGTTCGGGCCGCTGTCCAAGACGATCTTCTTCGAGTACCTGAACCTCGCGGACGTGGCCGCGCACTTCGTGGAGTCGCGGCGGGAGCAGCTGGAAGCCGTGCTGGGGGCGACGGAGGGGGCCGGCACACCGGCCGCGCAGCCGGAGGCCCCGGCCACCCGGTTCGAAGACCCGGCCGGGTCCGCCGCCACCGAAGTCCGCGAACCCGGGCGCGACGACCGGCACGACATCGCGATCATCGGCGTGTCCGGGCGCTACCCCGGCGCCGACACGATGGACGAGCTGTGGGAGCTGCTGGAGAACGGCCGGCACACCTTCGAGGAGATCCCCGCCGACCGCTGGGGCCACGAGGCCGTCTACGACAGCGACCGGGCCGTGCCGGGCAAGAGCGTGATCAGGACCGGCACCTTCCTCCGCGATCTCGACAAGTTCGATCCCCGCTACTTCCGCATCTCCAAGCGCGAGGCCGAACAGATGTCCCCGGAGGTGCGGCTGTTCCTCCAGGCCGGCGTGCAGGCGCTGGAGGACGCCGGCTACTCGCGGGAGACCATCCACCGCCGCTACCAGGGTGACGTCGGCGTGCTCGTGGGGACCATGAGCAACCACTACAACCTGTACGGCTTCCAGAACAGCCTCACCCGCGGCGCGCCGCAGAGCGGCAGCTACACCGGGACGCTCCCCAACATGCTGTCCTACTTCTACGGTCTGACCGGGCCGTCGATCTTCCTGGACACCATGTGCTCGGCCTCGTCGACGTGCGTGCACCAGGCCGTGCAGATGCTGCGGGCCGGCGAGTGCCGGATGGTGGTCGCGGGCGGCGTCAATCTGATGCTGCACCCGTACAACCTGATCACCTCGTCGGAGGAGCACTTCACCACCGGCACCTCCGATGTGATCCGCAGCTTCGGCCACGGTGTGGACGGCACCATCCTCGGTGAGGGTGTCGGCGCCGTGGTACTCAAGCCGCTGGTCGACGCCGAGCGCGACGGCGACCAGGTGTACGCCGTGATCAGGGGCACCGCCCTGTCCAACGCGGGTGCCCGCAACGGCTTCACCGTGCCGAGTCCGGGCATGCAGGCGCACGCGATCGAGAAGGCGATCAACGACGCGGGGGTCGACCCGAGGACGATCAGCTACGTCGAGGGGCACGGCTCGGGCACCGCGCTGGGCGACCCGATCGAGGTCCGCGCGCTGACGTCGGCGTACCGGAAGTACACCCCGGACAGTCAGTTCTGCGCGCTCGGGTCCGTCAAGGCCAACATGGGACACCTGCTCGCGGCGGCCGGCATGATCGGCCTGGCCAAGGTGCTGCTCCAGTTGCGGCACGGCAAGCTGGTGCCGTCCCTGCACAGCACGGAGCTCAACCCGGACATCGACTTCGCCGACACGCCGTTCCGGGTGCAGCAGTCGCTCGCCGACTGGCGGCCGGCGGTCACCGTGGTCGACGGCCGGCAGGTCACCCACCCCCGCCGGGCCGGCATCACGTCGATCGGCGCCGGCGGCATGAACTCCCACATCATTCTTGAGGAGTATCCCGAACGTCCGGTGCGCCGGGAGCCGTTCGGCGAGCAGCTGTTCGTGTTCTCCGCGATGAACGAGGCCGCGCTCGGGCGCTACCTGGCCGCCTTCCGTGACCACCTCGCCGGGGTGCGGGAAGCCGACCTTCCCGACATCGCGTTCACCTTGCGGGTGGGCAAGAACGAGTTGCCCACCCGCTGGGCGTTCGTGGCGGGTGACCAGCGGTCCGCGCTGGCGGCCGTCGACGGATACCTGGCCGGCCGACGGGATCTGCCCGCCCACGAACTCGCGACGGCCTGGGTCGCCGGCCGGAGCGTCGACTGGGACCAGCTGCCGACGGCGCGCCGGGTGTCGCTGCCCGCGTACCCGTTCGAGAAGGTGCGCTGCTGGGTCGAGCAGACCGACGGCGCGCCGTCCGTGCTGGCCCCGCTGGCGCTGCGGGAGCGGCTGCACCCGTTCCTGGGGCGCAACGAATCCGATGTCCGCGGCCTGCGCTACGGCCTGGACGTCCACCTCGCCGACCTGCTCGACTACGGCTACCGCCTGGACAAGGTGCCGGCCGTCGTGTCCACCTTCGCCGTGGATCTCGCGCTGGCCACCGCCAGGGTCAGCGGGTTCGCCGCGGAGGCGTCGGTCCACGACCTCCGTGTGCTGCGGCCGGTCGACTGGTCCACGGCCAAGCGGCTCGTCACGGAGTTCACCGACGGTCACGGCACCGTACGGACCGAGGACGGCTCGGCGGCCGTCGAGTTCACCGTGCGGGCCGCCACGGCACCGTCCGGCCGGGTCGATCTGAGCGGACTGCGGCGCGTCCTCACGCGGGAACGGTTCCTGGCCGAGCTGGCCGAGGGCGGGCTGGACTACAAGCCCGCGTCGTGCGCGGCCGACGGCGTGTTCCGCACGCCGGACGGTCGGACCGTGCTGGGCGTCGGCCGGCCCGGATTCCAACAGGACCATGTCCGGCGCAACGTCACCATCGAGCCGTTCGTGCTCGCCGTGATCGCCCAGGGCGTGCAGTGGGAGGCCAAGCACGCCGGGGTGCCGGACTGGACCCGGGTCGCGCTCAACCGGGTCGGGGAGATCCGGGTGCGGGCCGGTTCGCCGGTCACCCACGTGGTGTTCGGGGACGACCGGATCGTCCTGGTCGGGGGCACGGGTGAGATCGTCGGAGAGCTGAGCGGCGTGCGGCGCGGGGTCGGCGGGACAACGCCGGCTGACCGGACGGTGCCGCAGGCCGGCCCGGCCCTGATCCCGGTCGACCGGGTCCCGGTGAGCGCGAAGCCGGTCGCACCGGCCGTACCGGCCGTCGTGGACACTCTGCGGTCCATCGCCGCCGGCATCCTCAAGTTCGAGCCGGAGGAACTCGACCCGGGTACCGGCCTGGACGCGTTCGGCTTCGACTCCATCTCGCTGGTGACCTTCGCGCAGGAGATCCACGAGCGGCTCGGTGTCACGGTCAGTCCGGCGGTCTTCTTCGACGTCAGCACGCTGGAGGCGCTGGGCGCCCACCTGGCCGACGAACACGGTGCCACCGTCGAGGTCCAGCCGCAGCCACAACCACGGCCGCAGCCGGTCCGTGTCGAGTCCGATCCGCGCATGCCGGTCGCCGTCATCGGCGCGGCGGGGCGGTTCCCGGACGCCCGCAACCTGGACGAGTACTGGGCGAACCTGGTGGCGGGCAAGGACTCCGTCACCGCGTTCCCGCTGCACCGGTACGACGAGAACCACCGCAGGACCATCGAGGCCCAGGACTTCCCCAAGCGGATCGGGGCCCTGGACGACATCGACGCCTTCGACGCCGGTTTCTTCCGCATCCTGCCGCGCGAGGCCGAGCTGATGGACCCGCAGCACCGCCTCGCGCTGGAAACGGTGTGGCAGGCGCTGGAGGACAGCGCGTACCGGCCGGCCGACCTGCCGACCAGCACCGGAGTGTTCATCGGCGTCACGGGCAACGACTACGCGACGCTGCTCACCACGTTCGGCGTGCGGCCGGACGCGTTCACGTCGACCGGGACGACGCACTCGATCCTGGCCAACCGCATCTCGTACCTGCTCGATGTGCGCGGCCCGAGCGAACCGATCGACACGGCCTGCTCCAGCTCGCTGGTGGCGGTGCACCGCGCGATCGAGGCGATCCGTTCCGGCGCGTGTGACATGGCCGTCGCGGGCGGGGTGAACGTGCTGCTCAGCACGGACACGTTCGTCAGCGCGCACCGCGCGGGCATGCTCAGCCCGGACGGCCTGTGCAAGACCTTCGACGCCGGCGCGAACGGCTATGTCCGTGGCGAGGGCGTCGGGGCGGTCGTGCTCAAGCCGCTGGCCGCGGCGGAGCGCGACGGTGACGCGATCCTCGGCGTGCTCAGGGGAAGCGCGTACAACCACGGCGGCCGGGCGAACTCGCTGACCGCGCCGAACGCCGACGCCCAGGCCGAGCTCGTGACGGCCGCCGTCGGCGGCCTCGACCCGGACACCATCGGCTACATCGAGACGCACGGCACCGGCACGGCCCTCGGCGATCCGGTGGAGGTCCGCGCGCTGCGCACGGCGTTCCGCCGGCTGGGGCGCAGCGACGACGGTGCGTGCGGCCTCGGTTCGGTCAAGACCAACATCGGCCACCTGGAGTCGGCGGCGGGCATCGCCGGACTGCTGAAGGTGCTGCTCGCGCTCAAGCACGGTGTGCTGCCCGCGACTCAGCACGTCGAGCAGGTCAACCCGTACATCGAACTGGCCGGCGGTCCGTTCCACCTCGTGCGGGAGAACGAGCCCTGGCCGCGGCCCCGCAACCCTGACGGCAGCCCCGCGCCGAGGCGTGCCGGGGTGAGCAGCTTCGGGTTCGGTGGCGTCAACGCCCATGTCGTCGTCGAGGAATACGTTCCCGGCGACCTGACCGAGGAGGCCGCCGGGACGGTCGCGGTGCCGCTGTCGGCACGCACCGCGCGGCAGTTGACCGACCGCGCCCGGGATCTGCTGTCCTACCTGGAGACGTCGGACGAGGTCCCGCTGCGGTCCGTCGCGTGGAGTCTGCAGGTCGGCCGCGAGGAGATGGCGGAACGAGTCGGCTGGGTCGTCTCCTCGCGTGCCGAACTCGTCGACAGGCTGCGGGCGTTCGTCACCACCGGCGACCGTGGTGTCAGCGGGGACCCGATCGGGCGGTGGATCGGCGGTGCCACCGTCGACTGGCGCTCGTTGTCCGGCGGCGAGCCGCCCAGGCGCGCACAGCTGCCCGGATACCCCTTCGCCCGGGACCGGTTCTGGTTTCCCGGCACCACGAAGGAGACCGGCACGACGCTGCTGACTCCGCGGTGGACGCCGACGCCCGCCGCCGCGACCGGCTGGTACGACCGTCGCGTTGTCCTGCTGTGCGGGGTCGACGGGTCCGTGCCCGGGGCCATCCGCCTCGACACGGACAAGCAGCGGCCGGAGAGCCGGTTCCGTGATCTGTCCTGGCAGGTGCTGGAGAGCATCCGTGGCCTCGGTGCCCAGGACGGCACCACCCTGGTCCAGGTGATCACGGAGAACATCGCCCTGGCCGGTCTGCTGCGGACCGTCACCAAGGAGAACCCGCGGATCGTCGGCCAGGTCATCGGTGTCGACGGTGACGGCGGTGACGGCGGTGTCGACGTGGCCGCCGTCGTGGCGGAGAACGCCGGTGCCACCGACGACCTCATCGTCTACCGTAACGGTGTCCGGCACACCCGCACCTGGGCCCCGGCCGCGCCCCGGGGAGCGGCGTCCGGCAGGCCCTGGCGAGACGGTGGCGGGTATCTGATCACGGGCGGTGCCGGTGGTATCGGCGCCCTGACGGCCCGCCGAATCGCCGCTGACGTGCGGCGGCCGACCATTGTGCTGGCCGGCCGGTCGCCGGGTGACGACCGGGTCGAGAGCCTGCTCGCCGAGCTGCGGCAGGCCGGCGCGGTCGCGCGGTACGTGCGCGCCGACGTCTCCCGCTGGGAGGAGGTGCGGCACCTCGTCGCCGAGGCGGGCGAGATCACCGGGATCGTGCATTCCGCCGGCGTGGTACGGGATTCGCTGCTCGCGGAGAAGACCGTCGAGCAGTGGGACGACGTGCTCGCGAGCAAGGTGGACGGTCTCGTGCACCTCGACCGGGCCACCACGCACTGTCCGCTGGAGTTCGTGCTGGCGTTCTCCTCGGGCGCCGGGATCACCGGCAACCCCGGGCAGTCCGACTACGCGACCGCCAACGCCTTCCTCGACGGGTTCGCCGCCGTGCGCAACGCCCTGGTCGCGGACGGGCACCGCCGTGGGCGCACGCTGTCCGTCGCGTGGCCGCTGTGGGAGGACGGCGGCATGCGGGTCGGCGACAGCACCCGGGCGTATCTGTGGGAGGACCGGGGGCTGTCGCCGATGCCCACGGAGGCGGGGTTCACGGCGCTGACCGACGCCTGGAACGCGGGGGCGGACCAGGTATGGGTGCACCACGGCGACCCGGAGCGGGCGCGGACGGGAACGCCGGCCCCGCCGCTGCCGGCGGCGACTCCCGAACCCGCCGGCGACCCGCACGTCCTCGACCACCTCGTCACCCTGTTCGCCGAGGTCACCAGGCTCGCGCCGGGCTCGGTCGACCCCGACCGCCCGCTCATCGACATCGGCCTGGACTCGGTGCTGGTCCTCCAGCTGAACCGGGAGCTGGTCAAGAGCCATCCCGATGTCTCCTCGACGATCTTCTACGAGCAGCCGACCCTGCGGGCGGTGGCCGACCAGCTCGCGGGCCGCCGGCCGGAACCGGCGCGCCGACGGCCGACCGCCACCGCCCACAAGCCGACCATCAGTACCGAGCAGCCCGTGGCCACCGCCGACGAGCCGGCCGCCACCGTCGAACAGCCGACCGTCGGCACCGACGAGCCGATCGCGATCATCGGGCTGAGCGGGCGCTACCCGGGCGCCGCCGACCCGGACCAGTTCTGGGACAACCTCAGGGCCGGCCGTGACTGCGTCCGTGAGGTGGACCGCTGGCCGCTGGACGGCTTCTTCGAACCGGACCGCAACACGGCGGTCGCCACCAGTCGCAGCTACAGCAAGTGGGGCGGCTTCCTGGACGACTTCGCGGCCTTCGACCCCAGGTTCTTCGGCATCGCCCCGCGCGACGCGTACGCCATGGACCCGCAGGAACGGCTGTTCGTGCAGGCCGCGTGGGAGGTCCTCGAGGACGCGGGCTACACGAGGGCACGCCTCGCCGACCGCCACGGCCACGGGATCGGGGTGTTCGCGGGCGTCACCAAGATCGGCCACGCCCGGCACGGCGTGGGCCGGTTGCCCTCGGGCGAGCTCGTGGTGCCCGGCCTGTCGTTCGCCTCGCTGAGCGCCCGCGCCTCCTACCTGCTCGACCTGCGCGGACCGAGCCTGACGATCGACACGATGTGCTCGGCGTCGCTGACCGCGATCCACGAGGCGTGCGAACAACTCCGGCGCGGCGCGTGCGAGGTGGCGATCGCCGGCGGCGTGAACCTCTACACGCACCCGCTGGACTACGTCGAGCTGTGCCGCTCCGGCATGCTCTCGCCCGACCGGCACTGCCGCAGCTTCGGCGCCGGCGGCCACGGGTTCGTACCCGGTGAGGGCGTCGGATGCGTGCTGCTCAAGCCGCTGTCCCGGGCGGTGGCCGACGGGGACCGCGTGCTCGCGGTGATCCGGGGCTCCGGCGTCAACCACGGCGGCCGCACCACCGGCTACACCGTGCCGAGCCCGGTCGCCCAGGCCGATCTGATCCGGCGGACGCTGGACCGGGCCGGGGTCTCCGCGCGGCAGATCGGCTACGTCGAGGCGCACGGCACCGGCACCGAACTGGGCGACCCGATCGAGATCACCGGCCTGACCACGGCGTTCGAGCAGGACACCGCGGACCGGCAGTACTGCGCGATCGGCTCGGTGAAGTCGGGCATCGGCCACCTGGAGGCCGCGGCCGGGGTGGCCGGCCTGACCAAGGTCCTGCTCCAGCTCAAGCACCGGCAGCTCGTGCCGAGCCTGCACGCCGAACAGCTCAACCCGAACATCAGCTTCGAGCGGACCCCGTTCCGGGTCCAGCGCGAACTGAGCCCGTGGCACTCCGACGGCCCGCGGATCGCGGCGGTGTCCTCCTTCGGTGCCGGTGGCTCGAACGCGCACGTGATCGTCGAGGAGTATCCCGTGCAGCCCACTGACGGTGCGACAAGCGGCACCGAACAGGTCGTCGTCCTCTCGGCGAGGACTCCCGAGCAGCTCACCGCGGCCGTCGACGGGCTGGCCGGGTTCCTCGACCGCAACCCGGACACCGACCTCGCCGACCTGGCCTTCACGCTCCAGGTCGGACGGGAGGCGATGGCCGAGCGGTACGCGGTCGCGGTGTCGTCGACCGCGGAGCTGAGGACCGGCCTGCGGGCCGGCCGGGGACACCGGGGCACCGTCGGGGCTTCCGGTGGTCTGCTCGCGGAGATCACCGGCGACAGCGATCTCCAGGAGCTGCTGGTCCAGCGGTGGATCGCCGCCGGCAAGCTGTCCAGGCTCGCGGCGCTGTGGGTGTCGGGCGTCGAGGTGGACTGGGAGCGCCTGCACCGGGGGGCGCCGCGCCGGGTGGTGTCGCTGCCCACGTACCCGTTCGCGAAGGAGCGGTTCTGGATCGGTGACCTGACCCGGCCGATGCCCGCGCCGGTTGCGGCTCCGGTCGTCGAACCCGTTGTCGTGCGGCGGAGTCCGGACGCGGTGCGGCGCGGTCCGGACGAGCTCGTGCCCGCCGTCGTGCGGGAGAAGATCGCCCGCGCGCTGGCGCTGGAGGTCGCCGAGGTCGAGGGCGGGCTGGCGTTCGCCGACTACGGCCTGGACTCGATCCTGGCGATCCGTGTGGTGCACCAGCTCAACGAGGCGCTGTCGCTGGACCTGCCGACGAGCGTGGTCTTCGACTTCAGCACGGCCGACCGGCTGGCCGCGCACCTGCTCGCCGAGTACAGGGACACCATCGTCCACACGGAAGGCGTCCCGGAGACGGCGGCGGCGCCGGTGCCCGTGCCGGCGCCGGAAACCGTCCCGGGACCGGCCGTGGAACCCGCACCCGTGGGGATCGGGCACCGGGGACGCCGTTCCGTGGACGGGGAGCGCGGACCGATCGCGGTGATCGGCATGAGCGGCCGGTTCGCGGGCGCCGACTCGCTCGACGAACTGTGGACGCACCTGGCCGACGGCGACGACCTGGTCACCGGGACGGCCCGGTTCGACCTCGACGGCGTGAGCATCTGCACCCGGGGCGGCTTCCTCAGCCGCATCGACGAGTTCGACGCGATGTTCTTCAACATCTCCGGCACCGAGGCCGCCGTGATGGACCCGCAGCAGCGGCTGCTGCTCGAAGAGTCCTGGAAGGCGCTGGAGGACGCCGGCTACGCGGGCCGGATGGGCCGGCGGCGCTGCGGCGTCTACGTCGGGGCCTGGGCGGGCGACTACCAGGGGCTGCTCGACCGGGACGCACCGGCGCAGACCCTGTGGGGCAACATGACCTCGGTCATCCCGAGCCGGGTGTCCTACTTCCTCGACCTCAAGGGCCCGGCGATCGCCGTCGACACGTCGTGCTCCAGCTCGCTCGTGGCGATCGACCTGGCGTGCAAGGACCTCTGGTCCGGTGAGACCTCGATGGCGTTGGCGGGCGGGGTGTTCCTCCAGTCCACACCGCGGCTGTACGCGCTCGCGGACCGCGCCGGCATGCTCTCGCCGACCGGCCGCTGCCACACGTTCGACCACCGCGCCGACGGTTTCGTGCCCGGTGAGGGCGTCGGAGTCGTTGTGCTCAAACGGCTTGAGGACGCGCTGGCCGACGGCGACCACGTCCACGGCGTGATCAAGGCCAGCGGGGTCAACCAGGACGGCGCCACCAACGGCATCACCGCGCCGAGCTCGGTGTCCCAGGAGAGCCTGCTCGGCGAGGTGTACGAGCGGTTCGGTGTCGACGTGGAGCGCATCGGACTCGTCGAGGCGCACGGCACCGGCACCAGGCTCGGCGACCCCATCGAGTTCCAGGCGCTCAACCGCGCGTTCCGTGCCCGCACCGACAGGACGGAGTACTGCGCGGTCGGCTCGCTGAAGACCAACATCGGCCACACCCAGTTCGCGGCCGGCATCGCGGGCGTGCTGAAGGTGCTGCTGGCGATGAAGCACCGGCAGATCCCCGCCTCACTGCACTTCGAGACCGCCAACGAGGCGATTCCCCTTGCGGGAAGCCCGTTCTACCTGAGCACCCGTACCCACGGCTGGAATTCACCGCCCGGCGTCCCGCGCTGCGGTGTGGTGAGCTCCTTCGGCGCCAGCGGGACCAACGCGCACCTCGTGATCGAAGAGGCTCCGCCCGTTGCGCGAACCGGTGCGCCGCCGGCGGAACACCCGGTGGTGCTGTCGGCCCGGAGCGAGCGGCAACTCGTCGAACAGAAGCGCCGGTTGGCGGCACACGTCCGGGCCGACGCGTCGATCGACCTCGGCGACCTCGCGTACACCCTGGCCGTCGGCAGGGAGCGCTTCGCGCACCGGTTCGCCTGCGTGGTCCGCGATCGTGACGAGCTGCTCCAGGTCCTCGACGGCACGGTCCCGGCCCGGCTGCCCGAGGACGGCCGGGTCCCGGCCCAGGGCCGGCGCATCCCGCTGCCGACCTACCCATTCGCCCGCGACCGGCACTGGCCCGCGACCGGCGACGATCGGGTGACGCCGGCCCGTACGGACGGCCCGCCGCGCGACCAGGTGACGCTGACCCGTGCGGACGGCCTGCTGCGCGACCATGTGGTGCAGGGCCGCCACATCCTGCCCGCGGTCGCCTGTCTCGAACTGGCGCGCAAGGCGCTGGGCGCCGTCACGGTGCGGATGCGCAATGTGACGTGGGTACAGCCGCTGGAGGTTGCGGACAGTCCGGTCGACGTACGGATCGATGTGCGCGCGACCGGCAAGGGCGGTCACCGGTTCGAGATCGCCACCGGCCGAACCGTCTGCTGTGAAGGCGGCATCGCGCCGTCCGACGCCCCGCGCCCGCCCCGGGTCGACCTCGCCGCACTGAGCGTGGGCTGCCGGGAAACCGTCTCCGCCGACCGGATCCACGACGCCCTGGTGTCGATGGGCATCGACCACGGCCCGACCCTCCGGGCGATCCGGCAGGCCCACGTCGGCTCCGGGATCGTGCTGGCCGAACTGGTGCTGCCCGGGTCGGCGGAGCCGGGGCCGCTGACGCCCGCGATGCTGGACTCGGCGATCCAGGCGGCGGTCGCGGCCCACCTCACCGGGATGCGGGACACCGCCGTGCCGTTCGCCCTGGATCAGCTCGACCTGTTCGCCCCGTGCACGCCGACGATGTGGGCGGTGGTGCGGGGCGGCGAGTCCGGGCCGCTCAGCAAGCTGGACATCGACCTGGTCGACGCCGACGGCGAGGTCTGCGTGCGGCTGACCGGATACACCTCGCGCCGCACGGCCCGGACCGGGCCCGCGCTGTTCGCTCCCGTGTGGGACCCGATCACCGCGGTCGACGCGCACGTGCCCTCCCGTACCGACCGGGTACTGGTCGTCGGCGGGCCTTCGGCGCTCGAAACCACCCTGACCTGGCCGCTGCCGCCGTCGGCGTCCGTCGAGGAGGTGACCGCCGCGCTGCGTGGCCTCGGACCGATCGACCACCTGGTCTGGACCGCGCCCGAGACCAAACTGGAGCCCACCGACGCCGCCGGCCACGTGGCCGCCCAGAACGACGGCGTCGTCGCGGCGTTCCGCATGATCAAGGCGCTGATCGGTGCCGGGTACGACGCCCGGCCGCTGGGGATCACGCTGGTCACGGCCCGCGCGCTCGCCACCCACGCCGGCGACCCCGTCCAGCCGGCGCACGCCGGGCTGCACGGCCTGTTCGGGTCGCTGGGGCGGGAGTACCAGCAGTGGACCGTTCGCCGCGTCGACCTCGACGGCCCCGAGTGGCCCGCCGATCTCACGGCCCTGCCCGCCCGGTCGCCCGATGACGCCTGGGTCCGGCGGGCCGGCCAGTGGCTCGCCCGGCACTGGGCGCCGTGCGAGGCACCGGCGAAACCGGTGTACCGCGAAGGTGGCGTCTACGTCGTGATCGGCGGTGCCGGCGGTCTGGGCACGGCGTGGACCGAGCACGTGGTGCGGCACTTCGGCGCGCACGTCATCTGGATCGGCCGCAGCGCCCACGATTCGTCCATCGAGGAGAGGATTCGCACGGTCAAGGGGCGCGGCACGGTCCGCTACCTCAGCGCCGACGCCGGGGATCCGGCCGCGCTGCGCCGTGCCCTGACGGAGATCAAGCAGCGCCACCCGCGGGTCAACGGGGTTGTACAGGCCGCGCTCGTGCTGCGGGACTCCACCTTCGCCAGGATGGACGAGGCCACGCTCCGCGCGGGGCTGGCGGCCAAGGTCGACGTCACGACCGCGATGGCCGAGGTCTTCGACGGCGAGCAGCTGGACTTCGCCGTGCTGCTGTCGTCGATGCAGTCCTTCACGACAGCGGCCGGCCAGGGCAACTACGCGGCCGGGTGCACCTTCAGCGACGCCTACGCACACGCGCTCGGACAGCACTGGGAGACACCGGTCAGGGTCATGAACTGGGGGTGGTGGGGCAACCTCGGGAGCGTCACGTCCGAGTTCTACCGGGAGCAGCTGAGCCGGGTCGGGCTGGTGTCGATCGAACCGCGCGAGGGGCTCGTCGCCCTGGACTCACTGCTCGGTGGGGACCAGCGGCAGCTCGCGTTCGTCAAGACCGACCAGCACAACACCCTGGCGAACTTCGATCGTGCCACCAGGGTCACCGTGCACGATCGGACGCCGTCCCGGGTTCGCGGTGAGCTGCTGATCACGTCCGACCGAGTGGACGGCCTCCTGGACGAGGTCGTGCGGTGGCGCCGGACCGAGCGGGATCCGTGGCTGGCCAGGGTTCTGGCGGCGCAGCTGGCCTCCGTCGACCACGCCACGATCCTGCCGTTGTACGCCGACTGGCTGGAGCACGCCAGGCGAGTCCTCGGGTCGTCGGCCGTCGAGCCGGTGGACGTCGTGCTCGGGCAGTGGGACCGGCGGTGCGAACTGTGGTCGGCCGACGCCGACCGCACGGCCGAGCTGCGTCTGGTCTCCGCCACGCTCAGGGCGTTGCCGTCCATCCTGACCGGCCGGACCAGGCCCACCGACGTCATGTTCCCGCGCGGTTCCGTGGAACTGGTGGAGGGTTGCTACCGGGACAACCACGTCGCCGACCTGTTCAACCGTGCCATGGCCCGTGCCGCCGTCGGCGTCGTGTCGGAGCGGCTGCGCCGGGAACCCGGTGCCCGGCTGCGGATTCTGGAGATCGGTGCCGGTACCGGCGGCACCAGCGCCGGGATGTTCGCCGCGCTCGCGCCGTACCGGGAGAGCATCGAGACCTACGTCTACACGGATCTGTCCAAGGCGTTCCTCAACCACGCGCGTACCACGTACGGGCCGGACGTGCCGTACCTGGACTGCCGGCTGCTCGACATCGAACAGCCGCTGGCCGGGCAGGACATCGCCGAGGGCGGTTTCGATCTGGTGATCGCCGCCAACGTGCTGCACGCGACCAGGGACACCCGCACCACCCTGCGCAACGCCAAGGCCGCCCTGCGGGCCGGCGGGTGGCTGCTGCTGAACGAGCTGTCGGCGTTCGACCTGTTCAGCCACCTGACGTTCGGGCTGCTCGAAGGCTGGTGGCTGTTCGACGACCGGTCGCTGCGGATCCCGGGCTCGCCGGCGCTGTCACCGGAGAGCTGGCGGGACGTGCTGGCCGGGGAGGGCTTCGGCACGGTCGTGTTCCCGCTGCCGCAGGCGCTGCCGCTGGGGCAGCAGGTCATCGCGGCGGAGAGTGACGGGGTGGCTCGGCAAGGGGCCGGGGTCAGGCCGGCGGGAGCCGCGCGGCAGGGAGCCGGCGTTTCGGAGCGGCCGGTGCCGGCCCGGCGACCGGAGCCCACGCCCGCCCTGGTTCCCGCGCCCCGACCCCCGGCCATGAGCCCCGAGGCCACCCCGATCCCCGTGCCCCGGCCCGCGGCCATGAGCCCCGAGCCCGCTCCTTCCGCTTCCTCCGGGCCGGCGACGAAATCCGACCTGTCCGCGCTCATCCTGGCCAAAGCCGCCACTGTCCTGGGCATCCCGGCCGACCGGATCGACACCTCGGCCCCGCTCATCGGCTACGGCCTGGACTCCATCCTGGTCCTCCAGCTCACCAACGCCCTGCGCGAGGACTTCGGCGACGACGTCTCCTCCACCCTGCTCTTCGACATCGAATCCGTCGACGGCCTGTGCGCCCACTTCGCGGGCACGGCGGGCGAACGGTGGAACCTCTCGCGCGGCCAGCTGACCATGTACCGGGACCAGCGGCGCCGGCCGGAGTCGACCGCCTACAACCTGCCGATCCTCTTCGAGATCCACGGCGACCTGGACGAGGCGGCCCTGGAGCGGGCGATCCGCGCCCAGACGGAGATCCACCCGGTGCTGAGCGCGGTCTTCGGTGAGCGGGACGGCGTGCCGTACATGGACATCGACCCCACCAGGGCCCCGTCGTTCGACCGGGTCGACATCGCGGCCGGCTCGCGCGTCGCGCAACTGGCCAGGCTGCGGGACCTGGTCGACGTCCCGTTCGATCTGGCGGCGGGCCCGCTGGTCCGGACACACCTGGTCTCCCTGGCCGGGCGACGACGGCTGCTGCTGATCACGGCGCACCACATCCTGCTGGACGGCACGTCGACGGCGGTCCTGATCCGCACGCTCAAGGACGCCTACCAGGGCAAGGGAAGTCCGGTCCTGGCCACCTACGGCGACTTCGTCGCCTGGGAGGAGGCGATGCTCGCCGGTCCGCGGGCACAGCAGCACCGGGACTACTGGGTCCATGAGCTGGAGGGGCCGCGTGCCACGCTCGCGCTGCCCTACGACCGTCCGTACGACCCGAAGCGGCTGCCCCGCGTGGACGTGGCGACGGTCCGGCTGCCGCCGGCGCTGGTCACCGCGCTTGCCGACAAGGCGAGGGAACACCGGGTCAGTGTCGCCACCGTGCTGTTCACGACGTACGTGCGGTTCCTGCACCAACTGACCGGGCAGCACGACCTGGTCCTGGGCATGACCACGGCCGCCCGCCACGAGGAGCGGTTCCAGGGCGTGGTCGGCCAGTTCGCGAACTGCCTGCCCATCCGCTGCACGGTCACCGACGGCTTCCCCGAACTGCTCAAATCCGTGCAGCGCAAGATGGTCGCCGGCATCGAGCACGGCGCCTACCCGTTGCGGGAGATCACCCGCGCGCTGGGAACGGACGACGAACCGCTGGTCCTGACGAACTTCCTGTTCCAGAACTTCGACGGCGCGGAACTGCTCACCAACGACTCGCCGGCCGGTCAGGGCGAGTTGGACCTGCGGCTGTTCGACGACCTGCCGTACACCGGGGAATATGTACTCTCCGCGGAATTCTATCGGGAGGGTGACGGGTACAAGATGTTCCTCAAGTACGACGCGAATGCGTTCAGTGGAGCCACCGCGCGCCGTATGACGGACGAGTGGTATTCGATCATTCAGAGTGAGCTGGGCCTGCGATAAGGGATCGTCGCGCCCCGGCGACGCCGGGCGCCGCACGGCATCCGGGCCGCGACGGTCGTCGCGGCCCGGATGCCGTGGCTCGCCCGAACGTGACGGTCAGGCCAGGGTCCTGAGCACGGCCGGGTCGTAGGGGACGGTCTGGGCCAGCTCACCGCGGAGCACCTTCGCCGCCCAGTCCGGGTTGGCCAGCAGCGTCCTGCCCACGGCGACGAGGTCGAACTCGTTGCGCTCCAGACGGGCCACCAGCTCGTCGATGCCGGTCACGCCGGCCTGCCGGGTGAAGCCCTGGGCGAATTCGCCCTCCCCGTACTGCCGGTCCAGGCCGACCGAGCCGACCGTCACGGTGGCCTTGCCGCTGAGCTTGCGCACCCAGCCGGCCAGGTTGAGCTCGCTGCCGTCGAATTCGGGCAGCCAGTAGCGGCGGGTCGAGGCGTGGAACACGTCGACACCGGCGTCCGCCAGCGGGGTCAGCAGCTGCGCCAGCTCGTCCGGGCTCTCCGCGATGCGGGCCCCGTACTGGTTGACCTTCCACTGGGAGAGCCGGAAGAAGACCGGGAACCCCGGGCTGACGACCGCGCGGACGGCCTGCACGATCTCGGCGCCGAAGCGGGCGCGGGAGGCCGGGTCGCCGCCGTAGCGGTCGGTACGCCGGTTGGTGCCGCTCCACAGGAAGTCGTCGATCAGGTAGCCGTGCGCGCCGTGCAGTTCGACGCCGTCGAACCCGAGCCGCTCGGCGGCCACGGCGGCCTCCGTGAAGGCGGCCACCGTGTCGTCGATGTCCTGCTGGGTCATGGCCCTCCCCGTCGGGGCGCCGTCCAGCCCGAGCCCGGACGGGCCCTCGGCGGGCGGCTCGGTCCCGGTCCGCGCGACCCCGGTGTGCCACAGCTGCGGGATGATCCTGCCGCCGGCCTGGTGCACCCGCCGGACCACGTGGGCCCAGCCCGCCAGGGACTCCTCACCGTAGAAGTGGGGCACGTTCTCGTACGCGGCGGCGGCAGCGCGGTTGACGTAGGTGCCCTCGGTGATGATCAGCCCGACCTGGTTGGCCGCCCGGCGGGCGTAGTACTCCGCCACGTCCTGGCCCGGCACCCCGCCGGGGGACTGCATCCTGGTCATCGGGGCCATCACGATCCGGTTGGGGAGCCTGAGATCACCCACGGTGAACGGCTCGTCAAGGCTTGCCATTGTTCCTCCCGAATGGTCGGCACTACTTGGACAGACGCCCCGTGTGCGCCTTTCCCCCAACCCGGCAAAGCGCTTCCAGGCTGTTCGGAAAGTTTTGTGGCCGCACGGGCAGCGCATGATTATCGCCCTTTCCGACCGCAAACGTCCAGCCGGTGGTGACGGCTGCGCCGCCGGTGGATTGCCTGATGCGATCCAGTGCATCGACATAATCAGCTTGACCGTGTCAACGAGATCGCTGATAGTGGTCGTAGTGATTCCGCACCGCCATGATCGGCCGAAGCGAAACTCCCACGGCAAATCGCGACCGGAGAATTGATTTCCCCTGCTGATCCGTGTCGCGGACAGGGTTGTCGAGGCAGGAAAAGGGGGCAGAACCCAGGGTGAGCCAAAGTCGCCTTACCGCAAGGATGCCCGACGGGCTGGAAGGCAAGCGGGCCGTGGTTACCGGCGGTAGCCGCGGTATCGGCGCCGCGATCGTACAGAACCTGCTCGACGCCGGCGCCACCGTGGTGACCTCCGCCCGCAACCCGACCGAGCACACCCCGTCCGCGGCCACGTTCGTGCGGGCCGATCTCAGCACGCCGGACGGTGTGCGCGGGTTCGCGGCCGCCGCGCTGGAAAATCTCGGCGGAGTGGACATCGTCGTCAACAACGCGGGTGGCTGTCGGGCCTTTCAGAACGCGCTGGACATTGAAAACGACTGGCAGTACACGGTGGACATCAACTTCCTGGCCGCCGTCCGGCTCAATTCCGCACTTGTGCCGTCCATGCGCGCGAACGGCGGCGGGGTCATCGTGCACCTCTCGTCCATCGCCACCATTTCGTCCTATCCGATGATCCTGCACTATGCCGCCGCCAAGTCCGCGCTCGAAACGTACAACAAGGGGCTCGCGGCCGAGTTGGCACCGCACGGCATCCGCGTCGTCGCCGTCTCTCCGGGGAACGTGATGACACCGGGGGCGGACGAGGCCCGCGAGAAGATCGTCGACTATCTCGGCAGCAAGTCCGAGGAGTGGGCCGACGAAATTCCGCTCGGGCGGATCGGCCAGTCCCAGGACATCGCCGATGCGGTCGGCTTTCTGGTCTCCCGACGCGCTTCGTGGATCACCGGCAGCAATCTCGTCATCGACGGCGGGCGGACCACGGCCCTGTGACCAGCGGCTGACACCCGACGGGATCCGGCATCGGCCGCAGACCCGCGAACTCCGAGGATCACGGACTCCGGCCGGACCAGTCACCACGTATGCCCAGTAACCACGGACGCACAGACAACCGCTTGCCAGGACGGGAAGGACGGACACGATGACCGCGACAGAGGACGGGGTGCCGGCCTATCCGTTCGGTCCGGCCGACCGGCTCGACGTGGACCCGAAGCTGGCCGAGATCTGCGGCGAACAGCCGGTGCTGCGCGTGAGCCTGCCCTACGGTGGCGACGGCTGGCTGGTCACGCGGCACGCGGACGTCAAGACGGTGCTGGCCGACCCCCGCTTCAGCCGGGCCGCCGCGGTCGGCGAGGACGTGCCCCGCACGGTCTCCGCCGGGCTGCCCAGCACCTCCATGCTGAGCATGGACCCGCCGGAACACAGCCGGCTGCGGCGCCCGGTGGCAAACGCCTTCACGCTGCGCCGTGTCGAGGCGATGCGCCCGCGCATCGAGCAGATCGTGAACGGCCTGATCGACACCATGATCGCCGCGGGACCGCCCGCCGACCTGACTCGGACGCTGACCTGGCCGCTGCCGCTCACGGTGATCTGCGAACTGCTCGGCGTGCCCGTCGCCGACCGCGACCGGTTCAGCGTCTGGGTGGACGGCCTGCTGATGCTGTCCGATCCGGCCCGGTCCGCGCGGGCCCGCGAAGACCTCAACGACTACCTCGCCGGTCTGGTCGCCCTCCGCCGTACCGCCCCCACCGACGACCTGCTCGGCGAGCTGGTCACCGTGCGGGACGAGGGGGACCGGCTCAGCGAGGAGGAGTTGGTCAGCCTCGGGGTCAGCCTGCTGTCCGCCGGTCAGGAGGCCACCGCCAACCAGCTCGGCAACTTCGTCTACACGCTGCTGACCGAGCCCGGTCTCTGGCGGGAGCTCGTCGCCGATCCCGGCCTGGTGCCCGGTGCGGTCGAGGAGCTCTCCCGGATCATCCCGATCAGCGCCTTGGCCGGCTTCACCCGTATCGCCACCGAGGACGTGGAACTGAGCGGGCGAACCGTTCGCGCCGGCGACGCCGTGGTCGCCGAACTGGCCCTGGCCAACCGGGATCCCGAGGTGTTCGACCGCCCCGAGGAGATCGACTTCCACCGCGGGAACGTCCCGCACGTCACCTTCGGGCACGGCGTGCACTACTGCCTCGGCGCGCAGCTGGCCAGGACGGAGTTGCGCGTGGTGCTCGAGTCCCTGGTCCGCCGCCTGCCCGGTCTGCGCCTCGCGGTGCCGGCCGACCAGGTGTCCTGGCGGACCGAGCGCCTGATCCGCGGGGCTGCCGCGCTGCCGGTCAGCTGGTGAGGCTCTCACCGGCGGGAAGGGCCGCCGGAGGCTGTCGTCGCCCGCGTCCCCTGCCCCTCGACCAGTACCCAGTCCGACCTGCACGACTCGCCGACATCACCGGGACGCTACGGGAGGGCTGACCATGGCCGAACCACTGGAGGCGATCACTGCGGCGGTGCATGACCCGGGCAAGGGGCTTGCCGAGGTCATGGCGGCCGTCATGGAGGGCTACGGGGACCGGCCGGCCCTCGGCGAACGTGTCAGGGAACCTTCGACGGGGCGCCTGCTCCCGAGGTTCGGCACCATCAGCTACCGCGAACTGTGGACACGCGTCCGTGCGGTCGCCGGCACCTGGTACCACGACCCGGAGTATCCGTTGGGCGCGGGCGACCGGATCGGCATCCTGGGCTTCAGCAGCACCGACTACGCGACGCTCGACCTCGCCTGCATCCACTCGGGCATCGTGTCCGTGCCGCTGCAGTCCAGCGCGCCGCTGTCCCAGCTGCGGCCGATCATCGCGGAGACCGGGCCGCGCGTCCTCGCCGCGAGCACCGAGCGCCTGGACACCGCCGTCGAAGCCGTTCTCGGGGAAACGTCGATCCAGCGCGTGATCGTGTTCGACTACCGCCCCGAGGTCGCGGACCAGCGCGAGGCCTTCGAGTCCACCCGGCGGCGCCTGGCCGAAGCCGGCCGCCCGGTGGTCGTCGAATCGCTGGCCGCGGTGATCGAACGCGGAACCCGCCTGCCGCCCGCTCCCCTGTTCACCGCCGACGCCGGCGACGATCCGCTGGCCCTGCTCATCTACACGTCCGGCAGCACCGGGACCCCCAAGGGTGCCATGTACACCCAGCGGCTGGTCGGCACCGCGTGGAACGGGTTCACCTACGGCTCGGCGGACGTGCCCGCGATCGTCGTCCACTACATGCCGCAGAGCCACCTCGCCGGCCGCTATTCGCTGATGGGCTCGCTCGCCCGGGGCGGTGTCGGCCACTTCACCGCCAGGAGCGACCTCTCCACCCTGTTCGAGGACATCGCGCTGGTCCGCCCCACGGAGCTGACCATGGTTCCGCGCGTGTGCGACATGCTCTTCCAGCAGTACCGGAGCGAGCTGGACCGGCGGGCCGGCGAGCCGGGTGACGTCGAGGCGGCGGTGAGGAGGGAGCTGCGGGAGAACTTCCTGGGCGGGCGCGTCGCCAAGGCCTTCGTCGGGACCGCCCCGATCTCCGCCGAGCTGGCGGCCTTCGTCGAGTCCTGCCTGGATCTCCACCTGTACACCGGTTACGGCTCCACCGAGGCCGGCGGGGTGCTGCTCGACACGGTGGTGCAGCGCCCGCCGGTGATCGACTACAAGCTGGTCGACGTCCCGGAACTGGGCTACTTCCGAACCGACCTCCCGTATCCGCGCGGGGAACTGCTGCTCAAGACGGCCAGCGTCATTCCCGGGTACTACCAGCGGCCCGAGGTCACCGCCGAGATCTTCGACGAGGACGGCTACTACCGGACCGGCGACATCATGGCCGAGCTCGGGCCCGACCGGCTGGTCTACGTCGACCGCACCAAGGACGTCCTGAAGCTGTCCCAGGGCGAGTTCGTGGCCGTCTCCCGCCTGGAGGCCCTCTTCGTCGCCGGCCCCCTGGTCCGGCAGATCTTCGTGTACGGCAACAGTGAACGCGCCTACCTGCTCGCGGTGGTGGTGCCCACCCCGGAGGCGCTGGCCAGGAGCGGCGGGGACGTCGAGTCGCTCAAGCCGCTGCTCAGCGCGTCGCTCCAGCGGATCGCCGGGGAGGCCGAGCTCAACTCGTACGAGATCCCCCGCGACTTCGTGATCGAGACCGAACCCTTCAGCTCCGCGAACGGCCTGCTCGCCGACAGCCACAAACTGCTGCGCCCCAGGCTCAGGGAGCGTTACGGCGAGGCCCTCGAACGGCTCTACGCCGAACTCGCCGACGGGCAGGCCAGGCGACTGCGCGAACTGCGGCAGGCCGGGCCGGACCAGCCGGTGCTGGAAACGGTCGGCCGGGCCGCCCAGGCACTGCTGGGCTGCCCGGACACCGAGCTGCGCGCCGACGCGCACTTCACCGCCCTGGGCGGGGACTCCCTGTCCGCGCTGTCCTTCTCCAGCCTCATGAAGGAGATCTTCCACATCGAGGTTCCGGTCGGGGTGGTCATCAGCCCGACCAACGACCTGGCGCGGTTGGCGGGGTACATCGAGGCGGAGCGCGAGTCCGGGGCGAAGCGGCCCACGTTCGCCTCCGTCCACGGCGGGAACGGCTCCGAAGTCCGCGCCGGCGACCTCACCCTGGAGAAGTTCGTCGACGCGCCGACGCTCGCCGCCGCCCCGGCGCTGCCCCGCCCCGACGGTGCCGTGCGGGCCGTCCTGCTGACCGGGGCCAACGGCTACCTCGGCCGGTTCCTGTGCCTGGAATGGCTGGAGCGGCTGGCGCCCTCGGGCGGCAGGCTGATCTGCGTCGTCCGCGGAAGCGACGCGGTCGCAGCGGCGAAGCGGCTCGAGAAGGCCTTCGACAGCGGCGACGCCGAACTGCTCCGGCGGTACCGGGAGCTGGCCGACGGGACCCTGGAAGTGCTCGCGGGTGACATCGGCGAGCCGTACCTGGGCCTGGGCGAGGACGCCTGGAACCGGCTGGCCGACACCGTGGACCTGATCGTCCATCCGGCCGCCCTGGTCAACCACGTGCTGCCGTACACCCAGTTGTTCGGACCCAACGTCGTCGGCACGGCCGAACTGATCCGGTTGGCGCTCACCACGCGGATCAAGCCCGTCACCTACGTGTCCAGCGTCGCCGTGCAGGCCGGAGCCGCGGCTGCGGCCCTCGACGAGGACGCCGACATCCGCGGCACCAGCCCGGTGCGGCGGCTCGATCAGGGCTACGCCAACGGGTACGCGACCAGCAAGTGGGCCGGCGAGGTCCTGCTCCGGGAGGCACACGACCTGTGCGGCCTGCCGGTCGCCGTCTTCCGGTCGGACATGATCCTCGCGCACAGCCGGTACGCGGGGCAGGTGAACGTGCCCGACATGTTCACCCGGCTGCTGCTCAGCCTGGTCGCCACCGGCATCGCGCCGGGCTCGTTCTACCGGACCGGCGCCCGCGCGCACTACGACGGTCTGCCGGTCGACTTCACCGCCGAGGCCATCGCCTCGCTGGGCGCGCGGGCCACCGAGGGCTACCGGACCTTCAACGTGCTGAACCCGCACGACGACGGCATCTCGCTGGACACCTTCACCGACTGGCTCACCGAGGCCGGCCACCCGATCCAGCGGATCGACGACTACGACGAATGGCTCGCCCGCGTCACGGCCGCGGTCCGCGCCCTGCCGGAGAGGCAGCGTCCGCACTCGCTGCTGCCCCTGCTGCACGCCTTCGCGCAACCCCAGGAAGGCGGCCCGGGTCCGGCGGTCCCCGCCGAGCGGTTCCACGCCGCCGTACGAGCCGCCAAGATCGGCCCCGGCGAGGACATCCCCCACCTGTCGGCGGCCCTCATCCGCAAGTACGTCACCGACCTGCGCCGACTCGGCCTGCTCTAGGGCTTGGTCCCGCCCGTTGGCGGTGGCGTCACGAGAACGAAATGAGAACCCGGCATGGAACAGAACATCAGCGAGACGGCGATCCGGTGTCTGCGGCGGCTGGAGGAGTACGACTTCGCCGGCGTCCGGGCGATGTGCACCGACGGGGCCACCGTGTGGCAGAACGACGGCAAGGCGGAGCAGGCGATCGACGAGCGACTGGAACAGTTCAAGTCCTTCGTCACCACCCTCGATTCGCTGCGGTACGACGTGATCCGCCAGTTCCAGAATCCGAACGAGGTGCTCCAGCAGCAAGTACTTCACCTGGCCATGGCCGACGGGTCCCGCAGCGAACTCCACACCGCGGTGTACTTCCGGTTCGACGGCGGCCTCATCGACCGGATCGAGGAGTACGTCTACACCGTGCCGGCGGGCACGCCGGGATAGTCGGGCGGCGGCCAGGTGGCCGCGCGGCAGCCGGTCGCAACCGTGCCGTCCATGCCGCCCGTTCGGCGTCCGGCACCGCTCAGCGCGACCGGCGCAGCTCCTCCAGCTCACCGGTCATCCGGCCGAGGAAGCGCGCCACCGCGGCCAGCTCCGCCGCGGTGAACTCGCCGCGTACCGCCTCGGTCCGGCGCGCCACCGGGGCGAACCACTCGGCCGCCATCCGCCCCGCCCCCGGCAGGTAGTGCACCAGGACCTGCCGGCGGTCGGCGGCGTCCCTGGTCCGCCGGACGTGCCCGGCCCGCTCCAGCCGGTCCAGCACGGCGGTGACCGCCCCCGAGCTGAGCGCCAGCTCCTCGCCCAGCCGGCCGGGGGTGATCCCGCCCGGCCCGCCGGCCGGGCCGGGCGCCGCCCGCATGACGGCGAGCAGCGCCTGGACGTCGGTCGCGTGCAGCCCGCTCGCGGCGGCGAAGCCGTGGCCGAGCAGGTTCATCTCGGAGGCGAGGTCCTGGAGCAGCCGGCCGAGTACCGGGGTGTCGGACGGCCCCGGGGGCGGCGGGGTCGTGATCGGCTCCTGCTCCGACAAGGTCATCTTCTCCGGTCGCGGACGGCGTTCCTACCCGTTCAGCCTAACGGCCGGGATAGCGCCGGACGCGGCCGCCGGCCGCTCACACCTGGTCCGCGACCGGCTCCCGGACGGCCTGGCGGACCGTCACCGGACGCGGCCGGGCCGGCCACCAGACCCGGTCGCCGAGGTCCCGGACCAGCGCGGGCACCAGCAGCGAGCGCACCAGCAGGGTGTCCAGCAGCACGCCGAACGCCACGATGAAGGCGATCTGGGCGAGGAAGGCCAGCGGGATCACGCCCAGCGCGGCGAAGGTCGCGGCGAGCACCACCCCGGCCGAGGTGATCACCCCGCCGGTCGCCGTCAGGCCGCGCAGCACCCCCTCCCGGGTGCCGGCCCGCAGCGCCTCCTCGCGCACCCGGGTCATCAGGAAGATGTTGTAGTCCACCCCGAGCGCCACCAGGAACACGTATCCGTACAGCGGCACCGAGGGGTCGGTGGCCGAGAAGCCGAACACGTGCGGGAAGACCAGCGCGCTGACCCCGAGCGTCGCCAGGTAGGAGAGCGCCACGGTGGCCGCGAGCAGCACCGGGGCGAGCAGCGAGCGCAGCAGCAGCACGAGCACGGCGAGGACGCAGACCAGCACGACCGGCATGATCAGCGTCCGGTCGCGCTCGGCCGTGACGCGGGTGTCGTACTGCTGCGCGGTGTACCCGCCGACCAGCGCGTCCGCGTCCGGCACCGCGTGCACGGCCTGCCGCAGGCTCCGCACGGTGGCGATCGCGGCGTCGCTGTCGGCCGGGTCGGCGAGCGTGACGTCCAGCCGGACCTTCCCGTCCACCTCCTTGGCCGGCCCGCCCGGCGCCCCGCCGGTGTACGGGCGGACGGCCGCCACCCCGGGGACGGCACCGGCCGCCGCGGTGACGGCCTCGGCCCGCCCGGCGGCGGCGATCACCACGGCCGGGTTGCCGGAGCCCCCCGCGAAGTGCGCGGAGAGCAGCCGCTGGCCGGCCACCGAGGGCTGGGCCTTGATGAACAGTTCGGTCTGCGGCACCCCGCCCGCGTCCAGGGTGGGCGCGAAGGCCGCCAGCCCGGCGAGGACGGCCAGGCTCACCGCCCAGGTCGCGCGCGGCCGCCGGCCGACCAGCCCGGCCACCCCGGCCCAGACGGCGTGCACCGGCGCCCGCCCGTCCGCGGCCGGGCGGGCCGGCCAGTACGCGGCGCGGCCGAGCAGCACCAGCGCGGCCGGGAGGAAGGTGAGCGCGGAGAGCACCGCGCAGCCGATCCCGATCGCGCCGACCGGCCCGAGCGCCCGGTTGTTGGTCAGGTCGGAGATCAGCAGCACCAGCAGGCCGAGGGCGACGGTCGCCCCGGAGGCGGCGACCGGTTCGACGGACTGCCGCCAGGCGGTGCGCATCGCGGCGAACCGGTCGCCGTGCAGGTGCAGTTCCTCGCGGAAGCGGGCCGACAGCAGCAGCCCGTAGTCGGTGGCCGCGCCGATCACCAGGATCGACAGCAGCCCCTGCACCTGGCCGTCCACCCGGACCACGCCGTGGTCGGCGAGCAGGTAGACCAGCGCGCAGGCGATGCCGAGGGCGAACACCGCGCCGAGGATCACCAGCAGCGGCAGCAGCACACTGCGGTAGACGGCGAGCAGGATCAGCAGCACCACCCCGAGGGCGACACCGAGCAGCAGCCCGTCGATCCCGGCGAAGGCACCGCCGAGGTCGGCCAGGATCGCGGCCGGCCCGGTCAGGCCGACCGTGGAGTCCGGGACCTGCCCGGCGAGTTCGCGGACGGCCCGGACGCTGTCGCCGGTCTGTCTCCCGAGGTCGGAGCGGAACTGGACGACGCCCTGCAGGGCCCGGCCGTCCTCGGCGGGCACGGCCGGCGAGACCCGCCCGGTGGCACCGGTGACGCCGGCGGCCGCGCGCAGCACCCGCTCGGCGGCGGCCCGCTGGGCGTCGTCCACGGCTCCGGTGCGGCTCTCCCAGACCACGATCAGCGGCATCGCGGCCCCGGTCTGGAACTCCCGTCCGAGCCTCGCCACTTCGGTCGACTCGGCGCTGCGCGGCAGAAAGGCGGCCCGGTCGTTGGTGGCGACCTGGGAGAGCTTTCCGGCGTAGGAGCCGAAGACTCCGCCCAGCCCGAGCCAGACGACGAGCAGGGCCAGCGGGATCAGCAGCCTGGTGCGGCGCCGGACGGCAGGGGGGGCGGTGAGCATGGCGGGAACGCCCTTCGCGCGGGGGCGGGTCACGGACAGCGGGATCATATCTCTCGATGATCGAGAGACTTCACCGTCGAGAGGCCTCCCGCCCCGTCGGCGGAGCGGCCACCGGGAGCGCGCACCCGCCGAGGGCCTCCGGGATCCGGACACGCAGATTCACCCGATCGAGTGGCGGTTGGTGCGCATAGAAACAAATCGGCCCGGACACACTAGTCCATGGCTGACCCATCAGCCTCAACTCACACCCTCACCATAGGAGTTGTTCCCATGGCCCTCCCCATCGCCGACGCCAAGACCCTCAAGTCCGCCCTCGCCGTGACCGTCGACCAGGTCAAGACGTGGCACTCCCTCACGTTCGCGACCGTCCAGGACGCCGTGACCTTCGTCAACCTCGCGCCCGCCCAGGGCGCCGGGGAGTTCGGGTTCTCCTACCGCCCGGACGGGCAGGTGGACGCGATCTACTTCCTCTGAGCCCTCGCGGCACCGACGGCCCCGGGCTCCGGCCCGGGGCCGTCGCCCCGCCCGGCCCGGCCCGCGCACCCCGGTGGGTGCGCAGGCCGGGCCGGCACGGCGGTGGGGGTCAGCCGGCGATGGGCCCGGTGTCGAGGCGGATGTGGTCGACGGCCCAGTACCAGTTGTTGCCGGCGTCGTACATCCGGAACTTCAGGGTCACCGTACGGGCGCCCGCCGGAACGGCGAACTGCTTGGTGACGAAGGCGTTCTGGACGTCCTTGCCGGCGTTGTCGTTGCCGGTGGCGTCGCTGCTGTAGCTGAGCAGGCGGATCTCGGTGCCGTTGTCGAAGACGGCCGTCACGGCGGCCTTCTGCGGAGCCTCCTGACGGTAGTGCGAGTCGAAGGCGAGGTACAGCGTGCTCGCGCCGGAGGGGAGTTGGACAGCGGGCGAGACCAGGGTGGAGTCGAAGACGCCCTTGCGGGACGGCGCGCCGGTGTCGTCCCAGTCGTCGGGGTCGGCGACCGCGAGGACGCCCAGACCGCGGGTGAAGTTGCCCCGGTCCTGGCCGGCCGGGGTGGACCAGGCCCGCTTGGTGTGGAAGGTCCAGCCCTGGAGCCGGACGGTGCCCTGCGGCATGCCCGGCGCGTTGACCACCGACCAGCCCTGCGGGGCCTGCGGGGTCCAGCCGAGCACGCCGTCCAGCGGCTGGAGGGCCCCGGCCAGCGACTCGAAGTCCTCGCCGAGCAGGTGGCCGGCCATCGTGGGGGCGGTACGCGCGGCGATCTCGCCGTCGGCGACGGCGAAGCGGTTCCCGGCCAGTGCCCGGGCGGTGACCAGGACGCGGTGGGTGGCACCGTCGGGCAGCTGGGCGGGCGGGGTGACGTCCCATTCGGCGGTGCCGGTGGCGCCCGCCGCGAGCGTGGCGGGCGGCGCGGTGACGGCGGTGACCGTCCAGCCGGCCGGGACGACCGGCTGTGCCTCGATCGCGCTCAGCGCGGCGGCGGCGGTGAACCGGGCGCTGATCCGGGCGGGCCGCCCGGGCAGCAGGACGGCCTCGTCGATGGTGGTGGAGGCGGCCCTGAGGGCGACCTCCAGGGCGAGCGGGTCGGACAGGCCCAGCGCCGGGTCGGTGACGGTCCGCTCGTCCCACGGGAAGCGGCCGGCGATCCGGCGGCGGAAGGCGAGGTCGCCGCGGACGGCCACCGCGACGTCGTACCAGCCCTCCGGGCCGACGGTCAGGTTGACGGTCTTGTCGTCGCCCGCCGCGACCCTGACCTCGCGCAGCCCGTCCCCGTAGGCGAGGTCGCCGACCAGGAAGGTCTGGGCGGTGCGCGAGCGGTTGATCACGTCCACCTCCAGCACCTTGCCGTTGCGCTCCTCGGAGAGCGAGACCTCGTACGCGGCGGCGGCGTCGCCGCGCAGGTGCCAGAGCGCGCCGTTGGGGCCGTGGACGCGCAGGTCGTAGCCGTCGGGCCCGACCGTCCAGACGTCCGAGAGCCGGTTCTTGGCGCCCACCGTGTAGTGGCGGGGCGCGCTGCCGGGCTCGGGGTAGACGGCGAAGACGGCGCCCTGGCGGCCCTGGTTGATGAAGTCGACGGTCAGCTCGTTGCCCTTGAGCTTCGGCTTGACCAGCAGGTTGTACGGCGCGGGCCGGGCGGTGCGGGTGCCGCGCTGCTGCTGCGGGAGGACCTGCGGGCTGGGCACGGTGGGGGCGGGCAGCTTGCCGGTGTCCACGACCTTCTGCCGGTTGCCGCTGGTGTCGGGCAGCTCCGGCCAGACCGGGTTGCGGCCGGAGAAGTCGAAGACGTTGGTGAGGTCGCCGCAGACGGCGCGCCGCCAGGGGCTGATGTTGGGCTCCTGGACGCCGAAGCGCTGCTCCAGGAAGCGCAGCACCGAGGTGTGGTCGTAGACGGTGGAGTCGACCACGCCACCGCGCGTCCACGGCGAGACGACGACCATCGGCACCCGGACGCCGAGGCCCATCGGATACGGGCCGGAGACCACGGTCTCCCCGGCGGGCAGGGTGTCCGACCAGGTGAGCGAGCCGTCGGCGGCCTTCACCCGGTACCTGCCGTCCTGGCCGACCACCCGGTGGTAGGTCGAGCCGCCCTTGCTCACCCGGACCACCACCTCGCCGTCGACGGAGACGGTCGACTTGCCGCGCCCGGCCGCCAGCGGCGGGACGGGCGGCAGCTGGTGGTCGAAGAAGCCGCCGTGCTCGTCGTAGTTGAGGATGAAGACGGTCTTCTCCCACACCTCGGGCTTGGCCGCCAGCGCCGCGAGCAGCCGGGCCGTCAGGTGTTCACCGTTCGGCGGCGCGTAGTTGGCGTGTTCGGAGAGCGCGGCGGGCGCGATCAGCCAGGAGACCTGCGGCAGCCGGTCCGCCTGGACGTCGGCGGTGAACGCCTCGACCAGGGCGTCGCCCATCGCGAACGGGTCGTTCTTCTTCGCCGGGTCGCCGACGGCGCGCATGCCGCGCTCGTACAGCGGCTCGCCCGGCTTGGCCTTGACGAAGGGTGCGAACCAGGCCAGCGCGTTGTCGTCGAAGTTGTCCAGCGCCTGGTACGTCTTCCAGCTGACGCCGGCCCGCTCCAGCCGCTCGGCGTAGGTGGTCCACTCGTAGCCGCCGGGGATCTCGGTGTTGTCGGTCACCGGGGTGTCGCGCACGGTGCCGCCGCTGGTGCCGGTCATCAGGTGCTCGCGGTTGGTGTTGGTGTTGCACTGCACCGACGCGTAGTAGGCGTCACAGGTGGTGAACACCGAGGCGAGCGCGTTGTAGAACGGCATGTCGGTGCTCTCGTAGTAGCCCTGGCCGAGCCAGCCGCTGGCGCGGCGGGTGACCGAGCCGTCGGCGAGGCCGTCGTTCCAGGCCTTCATCGAGTCGACGAAGCCGAAGGCGGGGGCGCCCTGCTGGTACGCGTTGGTGTGTGCGGCGTTCATCGGGAACGGCAGCAGGTGCCCCTCCTTGCGGCCCGGGTCGGGCTGGTGGAACACCGAGCGCCCGTTGACCCCGCGCACCGCCGTCCGGTCGCCGAAGCCGCGCACGCCGGGCAGTGTGCCGAAGTAGTGGTCGAACGCGCGGTTCTCCTGCATGAACACCACGACGTGCTGGATGTCCGCCAGCCGGCCGGGCCGGGCCGGCGCGGCGAGCGCCTCGCGCACGCTCAGCGGGAGGGCGGACAGCATCGCGGCCGCCGCCGCGCCGCCGAGCAGGGTGCGGCGCGACAGTTCGGGCATCGGACTCATCGGGGGGTGACTCCTTGTTCGCGGGCGCTGGGCCACCGTTCGGCCCAGACCCGTTATGTCTATGCGCCCCAGATGGACGGGACCGGCGTGTTGGATGGCGCTTCGGTGACGGCCCGTGGACTCCAAGCTGTCCAGACAACTTGACGACCGGACAGGCCCCCGCACCGCCCCTGACCGGCCCCGGACGGCAGCCGTCCCCCCTCCGCCACCGGACCCCGGCCCGGCGTGTCACCCCCGAGGTCACACTCCGCGTACGCGCCACCCCCTAGCGTGTCCTCCCGCAGGACGCCGAGTTCGGGAGTGAGATGCCGAGGAGCCGCAGAAGCCCGCGCCGGGCCGCCCGGCCGGCCGCGCTCGCACTGGTGCTGGCGCTCGCCGCCTGTGGCGGCGGTGGCGGCGGAACCGGCCCGACCGTCCTGGAGTGGTACAACTTCCCCGACGACTCCGGCGCCCTCCAACAGGCCGCCGACACCTGCGGCCAGGCCTCCGGCGGCCGCTACGAGATCCGCTACAACAAACTGCCGCGCACCGCCGACGGCCAGCGCCAGCAACTGGTCCGCCGGCTCGCGGCGCACGACGCGGGCGTCGACATCATGGGCCTGGACGTCACCTGGGCACCGGAGTTCGCCGAGGCCGGCTGGATCCGCGAGTGGACCGGGGCGCTGAAGGAGCAGGCCCGCGCCGACACCCTGGCGGCCGCGCTCACGACGGCCACCTGGAAGGACCGGCTCTACGCCGTCCCGTACAACTCCAACACCCAACTGCTCTGGTACCGCGACGACCTGGTGGCCGGCCCGCCCCGCACCTGGGGCGAGATGCTCGGCCAGGCCGAGGCCCTGGCCAGGGCCGGCAAACCGCACCATGTCGAGGTGCAGGGCGCCCAGTACGAGGGGCTGACGGTCTGGTTCAACACCCTGGTGACCAGCGCCGGCGGCACCATCCTCACCCCGGACGCCTCCGCCCCCTCGCTCGGGGCGCCCGCCGTCACCGCCGCGGGCATCATCCGGGACCTCGCGCACTCCCCCGCCGCCGACCCCTCGCTCGCCAACCAGATGGAGGACCAGAACCGGCTGGCGATGGAGTCCGGGACGGCCGCCTTCGAGCTCAACTACCCCTTCGTCTACCCGTCGATGAAGGCCAACCGGCCCGCGCTGTTCCCGCACCTGCGCTGGGCGCCCTACCCGGCGGTGACCGCGGACCGCCCGGCGAGCGTCACGATCGGCGGCATCGACCTCGCCGTCGGCGCCTACGGCCGCCACCCCGAACTGGCCCACGAGGCCACCCTCTGCCTGCGCAACCGCGACAACCAGCTGGTCAACGCGCTCAGGGGCGGCCTGCCGCCGTCGCTGCGCAGCCTCTACACCGCCGCCGAGCTGACGGCGAGCTACCCGTTCGCCGCCGAGGTGCTGACGGCCCTGGACTCCGCCTCGGTCCGGCCGCGGACACCCGCCTACCAGAACGTCTCGATCGCCATCTCGCACGCGCTCTCGCCGCCCTCGGCGATCGACCCCGAGAGCACCGTCTCCTCGCTGTCCGGCCAGATCGAGGACGCGCTCGCCTCGAAGGGGCTGATCCCGTGACCAGGCCGCCCACCGCACCCACCACGCCCGAAACACCCAAGGCACCCACCGTGCCCACCACTCCCACCGCGACGGAGCGGCGGCTCTCCGCGGGCTCCCGCCAGGAGCGCCGGCTCGCCTGGCTGCTCTGCGCCCCGGCGGTGGCCGTGATGACCGCGGTGACGGCCTATCCGGTCGGCTACGCCGTCTACCTCTCCCTCCACCGCTACGACCTGCGGTTCCCGCAGCAGGCGGAGTTCATCTGGTTCGACAACTACGCCGCCGTGCTGACCTCCTCCTTCTGGTGGCAGGCGCTCCGGGTGACGGTGCTGATCAGCGCGGTCTCGGTGACGATCGAGCTGGTCCTCGGTCTCGCCCTGGCCCTGGTGATGCACCGGGCGGCGTTCGGCCGGGGCGCCGTACGCACCGCCGTCCTGGTGCCGTACGGCATCGTCACCGTCGTCGCCGCCTACTCCTGGCAGTACGCCTGGACGCCCGGCACCGGCTATCTGGCGGCCCTGCTCCCGGCGGGCAGCGCGCCGCTCACCGACCACTGGCAGGCGATCGGCCTGATCATCCTGGCCGAGATCTGGAAGACCACGCCGTTCATGGCGCTCCTGCTGCTGGCCGGGCTGGCGCTGGTCCCCGGTGAGACGGTCCGGGCCGCGATGGTGGACGGCGCGACCTTCCGGCAACGGCTGCGGCTGGTGATCCTGCCGCTGATGAAGCCGGCCATCCTGGTCGCCCTGCTGTTCCGGACCCTGGACGCGTTCCGGGTCTTCGACAACATCTACATCCTGACCGGGGGCTCCAACGACACCGGCTCGGTGTCGATCCTCGGCTACGACAACCTGTTCACCGCGCTCAACCTCGGCATCGGCTCGGCGATCTCGGTGCTGATCTTCCTCTGCGTGGCCGTGATCGCGCTGGTCTTCATCAAGGTGTTCGGCGCCGCGGCGCCCGGTGGCGGAACGGAGCGCCGATGACATCCCGCCGCACCAGGACGCTCACCGGCTGGGGGGCCGTCAACCTGCTGGTGGTGCTGTACGCGCTGTTCCCGGTCTGGTGGATCGCCGCGCTCTCCTTCAAGGACCCGGGCACGCTCGGCGACGGGGCCTTCGTCCCGCGCCAGTGGACGCTCGCGAACTACCGCGGCATCTTCCGGACCTCGGAGTTCACCCGGGCGCTGGTCAACTCGATCGGCATCGCGGTGATCGCGACCACCATCGCCGTGGTGCTGGGCACCATGGCCGCCTACGCGGTGGCCCGGCTGCGCTTCCCCGGCAAGCGTCTGCTGATCGGGCTGTCGCTGCTGATCGCGATGTTCCCGCCGATCTCGCTGGTCTCGCCGCTGTTCGACATCGAGCGGCTGCTGGGCCTCTTCGACACCTGGCCCGGCCTGATCATCCCGTACACGACCTTCTCGCTGCCGCTGGCGATCTACACCCTGTCGGCGTTCTTCCGGGAGATCCCGTGGGACCTGGAGAAGGCGGCGAAGGTGGACGGTGCGACGCCCGCGCAGGCGTTCCGGCTGGTGATCGCGCCGCTGGCGGCGCCCGGTGTGTTCACCACCGGGATCCTGGTCTTCGTCTTCTGCTGGAACGACTTCCTGTTCGCGATCTCGCTCACCTCCACCACCGCGGCGCGGACCGTCCCGGCGGCGATCGCCTTCTTCACCGGCAGTTCGCAGTTCGAGCAGCCCACCGGTTCGATCGCCGCGGCCGCCGTGGTGATCACGGTGCCGATCGTGGTGTTCGTGCTGCTGTTCCAGCGCCGCATCGTGGCCGGCCTCACCGCCGGCGCAGTCAAGGGATGAGCCCGGTCGGCGGGCGCGTCCAGGGATGGGTCCGCCGGCCGGCGGACCGGGAAGGCAGAGCGTGGCCGAGATCGTCCTCGACGGGATCACCAAACGCTACCCGGACGGCTCCGTCGCCGTCCACGACTTCAACCTGACCGTCGCGGACGGCGAGTTCGTGATCCTGGTCGGCCCCTCGGGCTGCGGGAAGTCCACCACCCTCAACATGATCGCGGGCCTGGAGGACATCACCGCGGGCACCCTGCGGATCGGCGGCCAGGTGGTCAACGACCGCGCGCCCAAGGACCGGGACATCGCCATGGTGTTCCAGAGCTACGCGCTCTACCCGCACATGAGCGTCCGCCAGAACATGGGCTTCGCGCTCCGGCTGGCCAGGACGGACAAGGCCGTCATCGCCCGCAAGGTCGAGGAGGCCGCGCGCATCCTCGACCTCACCGAGCACCTGGACCGCAAGCCCGCCAACCTCTCCGGCGGCCAGCGCCAGCGGGTCGCCATGGGCCGGGCGATCGTCCGCGCCCCCAAGGCCTTCCTGATGGACGAGCCGCTGTCCAACCTGGACGCCAAGCTCCGGGTGCAGATGCGCACCCAGATCTCCCGGCTGCAGCGCCGGCTCGGCACCACCACCGTCTACGTCACCCACGACCAGGTCGAGGCGATGACGCTCGGCGACCGGGTGGTGGTGATGCGCGGTGGCCTGGTCCAACAGATCGGCGCACCACAGGAGTTGTACGACCGTCCGGTCAACCTCTTCGTCGCCGGGTTCATCGGCTCCCCGGGCATGAACCTCCTGAACGCCACCGTGGAGCAGGACACCCTGCGGACGGCGCTGGGCGACCTGGCGATGGCCGACCCGGTCCGGCGCCGGCTCGCCCGGGCCGGCGCGCCGCGCCGGGTGATCGTCGGCATCCGGCCCGAGCACTTCGAGGACGCGGCCCTGCTGGAGCGTCCGCACGGCGGCCGGACGGCGACGGTGGACGTCGAGGTGCTGGAGTCGGTCGGCTCGGACGTCTACGTCCACTTCACGGCGGAGGGCGAGGCCCTCACCCCGGGCGCCCTGGAGGAGTTCGCGGCCGAACGGAAGGACACCGGGGCCGGGGCGCGCGGGCGCGAGGTGGTCGCCCGGATCGGCACCGCGACCCGGGCCGTCGAGGGCGGCCCGCTGGAGCTGTGGATCGACACCGACCGGCTGCACGTCTTCGACCCGGACAGCGGCGCCAACCTGACCCTTCCGGAGGGCTGAGTACGCCGGCGGGCGGAGCCGCCGACATGCCCGAACGGCCGATCCGGGCGATCATGGGGAAACCGCGCGCCCTCGCGCGGTCGGTGCTCCGTCCCGGAAAGCCCGGAAAGGGTGGAATGCGATGTTCCAGCTCCTGTGGATCCTGCTCATCGGTTTCGTGCTCGGTGTGCTCGCCAAACTGATCCTCCGCGGACCGCAGTCGATCCCCTGGTGGCTGACCATGCTGCTCGGCGCCGCCGGGGCCTGGCTCGGCAACGCGGTGTCCGGCTGGATCGGCGTCCGCCACACCTCGGGCATCGACTGGATCCGCCACCTCCTCCAGATCGGTTTCGCCGTCGCCCTGGTGGCATTCGTCGCCCCCGCCTGGAGCAAGTCACACCCCCGCCGGTAGCGCCCCGGCCGCCTCCGCCGGGTTCAGGCGACGTGGACGCGGGGGCGGCGGTCCCGGTCCGGTTCGGCCTCGCGCAGCACCTCGCGGGTGACGGGCGCGACCTCGCCGTGGCCGAACAGGAAGAACCGCAGGAACTGGGCGAGCGGGTTGCCCTCGGTCCATTCGAAGTAGATGTGCGGCCGCTGGCCGGTGAGGTCCCGCACCCGGAGCAGCAGCGCGGCCAGCGCGTTCGGGACGCTGGAGCTCTGCAGCGCGAGCACCCGGTAGCGGTCGTGCAGCACCTCGCCGCGGACCGTCAGCTCGGCCTCGAAGTCGGACGGGTCGAGCACCGTGACCTCGACGAAGACCAGGTCGTCGTCGGCGGGGATGTCGTTGTCGGCGCGGATCTGGCGGCTCTTGTCACGGTACTCGGCGAGGTCCCGGCTGTTGGGCTCGTTGGCGATCAGCCGCAGCGGGCGGTGGGTGTAGTCGCGGACGAAGCGCTCGGCGACCTCGTCCAGCACCACGTCGGTGACGCGCAGCTCGAAGGCCCGCTTGAGCCGGGAGAGCAGCGAGAGCAGCATGATCCCGGCGATGAAGCAGGCTCCGATCTTGACCCCGTCGGGCCGCTCGGCCACGTTCACCGCCGTGGTGTAGACGAAGACCGTGGCGATCACGGCGAACGCCGCGGTCCAGCGGTGCTGCTGGGCCTTGCGGGCGGCGATGGTCACGGCGATGGCGGCCGAGCTGATCAGCACCAGCACGCCGGTGGCGTACGCGCCGCCCTGGGCGTCCACGCTGGCGTCGAAGAGCCAGGTGACCAGGAAGGCGATGGCGGTGAGGACGAGCACGGTCGGGCGCACCGCCCGGGCCCACTGCGGCGCCATGCCGTAGCGCGGCAGGTAGCGGGGCATCAGGTTGAGCAGCCCGGCCATCGCCGAGGCCCCCGCGAACCAGAGGATGGCGATGGTGGAGAGGTCGTAGACGCTGCCGAAGGCGCTGCCGAGGTACTCGTGGGCCAGGTAGGCGAGGGCCCGGCCGTTGGCCGGGCCGCCGGCCTTGAAGGCGTCGGCGGGGATCAGCAAGGTGGTGATGAAGCTGGTGGTGATCAGGAAGACGCTCATGATCAGGGCCGCGGTGGTGAGCAGCTTGCGGGCGCCCCGGATCCGGCCGGTGGGGCGCTCCTCGGTGTCGTCCGGGTCGCCCTCGATGTGCGGCATCACGGCGACCCCGGTCTCGAAGCCGGAGAGGCCGAGTGCCAGTTTGGGGAAGACCACCAGCGCGACGCCGATCATCGCGATCGCGTTGCCGTGCTCGGCGGTGAGCCCGTTCTTCCAGTCGGTGACCACGTGCGGGGCGTGCAGCACCTGCCAGAGACCGGTCACCACCACCACGACGTTCAGCGTCAGGTAGACCGCGACCAGGAACACCGCCAGGCCGATCGCCTCGCTGAAGCCCTTGAGGAAGACCCCGCCGAGCAGCGCGATCAGCACCAGGGTGATGAGCACCTGTCTGCCGCCGAGGACGCCGCTGAGATGGGGGTTCTCCACCAGGTGGGCGGTGGCGTCGGCCGCCGACAGGGTGATGGTGATCATGAAGTCGGTGGCGGCGAACCCGAGCAGCGTCAGGACGAAGAGCTTGCCCTTCCAGAACGACAGCAGCCGTTCCAGCATGGCGATCGAGCCCTGACCGTGCGGGCTCTCCTGGGCCACCCGCCGGTACACCGGCAGCGCTCCCAGCAGGGTGACCGCCACCAGCACGATCGTCGCCACCGGGGAGAGCAGACCGGCCGCGAGGGCGGCGATGCCGGGCTGGTAGCCGAGTGTGGAGAAGTAGTCCAGACCGGTCAGGCACATCACCCGCCACCAGCGCTGGCCCCGGTGCGCGGCGGGGGCCTCGGCGTGCGGGCCCGGGTGCTGCTTGGCCAGGTCGACCAGGCCCTCCAGCAGCCACGCCCGCAGACGCTGCCGTCCCGACGGAGTGCCCCCCGGATCGGCCGAAGCTGACGAGCCCACGTACACCCCTGTCCACGACTCCGGCCGCCCACGGCTCCGGACCACCTGGCCGCCGTACGGACGGCCCGGTCAGGCTATGTGACGGGGCGACCGGTCCGGCGGAGGGCGTCCGCGCGCGTCGCGCCCGCGGTGCCCTGAACGGCCGTCACGGCAGGGCCGGGAACGGTGCGGTGACACGGTGTGCTGAACCTTCGGCGCGCCGGAGCGCGGCGGGCTCCGGCCGGAGCCGCGACCGGCAAGGATGACCGCGCGGGTCGGCGGGGGCGGCCCGGCCGGGTGAGCGCGCACATGAGGGAGACGGTAGTGGCGGAGCGGCGAACGCCCGGGAGCAGGCGGCACTTTCTGGGGCTGGGACTGGCCGCCGCGGCCGGTGTCTGCTCATGCGGCACCCGCCGGCCGGACCCGGACCCGCAGCCCTCGGCCAGCTCACCGAGCAGCGGTCCCGAGCCCGCGCGGACCGGCCTCCCGTCGGAGAACTCGGCTCCAGGCTCGGCCGACTGGGAGGTCACCAACCCGGGCCCGGCCCACGCGATCGAGGGGTTCGCGGACCGGGTGAGCGTGCTGCCGGGCGAGGGTTTCGGGCTGCATGTCTCCACCGCGGCCGCCGCGTTCACGGTGTCGGCGTACCGGATGGGCTGGTACGGCGGTGCGCGGGCCCGGCTGGTCTGGCGCCGTGCACACGTGCCCGGCGCCCGGCAGGCCGCGCCCCGGGTCGACGGCCCGACCAGGACGGTGCTGACCGGCTGGCGGCGCACCCTCGCGGTGGACACCGCCGGCTGGCCCGAGGGCGCCTATCTGCTCCGGCTGGACGCCGAGGACGGATCGGGGCAGCGGTACGTCCCGCTCACCGTCCGCTCGGCGGCCACGGCCGGGCGGACGGTGGTGATGAGCGCGCCCGCCACCTGGCAGGCGTACAACGAGTGGGGCGGCCACAGCCTCTACAACGGGCCGACCGGCGGGCTGGCCACCCGCTCGCTGCGCGTCACCTTCGACCGGCCGTACGACTACGACCACGGGGCCGGGCTCTTCCTGGTCTACGAGGCGCCGCTGATCGCGCTCGCCGAACGGCTCGGGATCCCGCTGGCGTACACCACCGGGATCGACGTCGCCCGGGAGCCCGGGCTGCTGCGCGGCGCCACCGCCGTGCTCTCGCTCGGCCACGACGAGTACTGGTCCCCCGAACAGCGCGCACAGGTGACCGCGGCCCGGGACGCCGGGACCAACCTGGCCGTCCTGGGCGCCAACTGCTGCTACCGCCGGGTCCGTTTCGAGCCGTCGGAGCTGGGCCCGGACCGGGTGGTGGTCTGCTACAAGGACGCCTGGCAGGAGGATCCGGGCTACCGGGCGGGCGCGCCGGCGACCACGGACTTCCGGGCGGGGCCGGGCGCCGACCCGGAGAGCTCGATGCTCGGCGTGATCTACGACGGCTACCCGGTGGACGCCCCGTACGTGGTCGGCTCCCCCGGGCACTGGGTCTTCGAGGGGACGGGCGCCGCCGCCGGGACGTCCTTCCCGCACCTGGTCGGCGTCGAGTACGACCGGGTGAACACGGCCTTCCCGACGCCGCGTCCGATCGAGATCCTCGCGCACTCCCCGGTGGTCTGCGAGGGCAGGCGCTCGTTCGCCGACACCGCCTACTCCACCCTGCCGGGCGGCGCCGGGGTGTTCGCCACCGGGACGATGCGCTGGGTGGAGGCCCTGGACGCCCGGGGGCCGGGCGGCAGCAGCGCCGACCACGGCATCGACGCCCGGGCCGGCGACCTGGTCCGCAAGGTCACCGAGAACGTGCTGCGCGCCTTCGCGGCGGGCCCGGCCGGATCCGCCCGCCCCGCCCGGGACAACGTCCGGGCCGTGTACGGCCGGGAGTGAGACCGGCCGGGGGCAGGGCCGGGACGGGGCACGCGCGGCCGTGGCGCGGACACGCCTTAGACTCGCACGGCCGTAGTGGACAACCGTCCGACGGGGCGAGGGCCCCGGCCGGAGATCGCGCGAGGGACAGAACATGGTCGAGGCCTCCCCCAAGGTCGTTGTGGTCGTACCCACGTACAACGAGCGGGAGAACCTGCCGGTCCTCGCCGGCCTGCTCGCGGAGCTGGAACTGCCCAACCTGCACCTGCTGGTGGTCGACGACAACTCGCCGGACGGCACCGGCGAGGTCGCCGACAAGCTCGCGGCGGACTCCGGCGGCACGATCGCCGTACTGCACCGCACCGGGAAGGACGGCCTCGGGCGGGCGTACCTCGCGGGCATGGGCCGGGCCCTCGCGGAGGGGGCCGACGTGGTGATCCAGATGGACGCCGACCTGTCCCACCCGGCCTCGGTGCTCCCGGTCATGGTGGAGACCCTGCTCGCCGACGACACCGCGGTGGTGCTCGGCTCCCGCTACGTGCCCGGCGGCTCGACCGCCGAGGAGTGGCCGTGGCACCGGAAGGCGCTGTCGGCCTGGGCGAACTTCTACGTCAACGCGATACTCGGCCTGGGCGTCAAGGACGCCACCGCCGGGTTCAAGGCCTGGCGCGCCGACACGCTGCGGGCGATCGACCTGCCGTCCGTGAACAGCAACGGGTACTCGTTCCAGGTCGAGATGAACTACCGCGCCGTCCAGCGGGGGCTGCGGATCCGGGAAGTTCCGATCCGGTTCGAGGAGCGGGTCAAGGGCGCGTCCAAGATGAGCCTCGGGGTGCAGGTCGAGTCGGCGCTCGCGCCCTGGAGGCTGCTGCGCGACGGCCGCCGCTGACCGACGCGGGCCACGGCCGGGGCATTCGGGTACCGGTCGGCCGATCCGCGGTGTAAGGCGCGGTGAGCGGGAAAGAAGGGCGGCATGCCCGTTCTCCCGGAACCCGTCGTCACCGCGGTCCGGCGCCGTGCCAGGGAACCCGCCGTCGTCCTGACGGTCCGGGCCACGGTGGCCGCGACCCTCTCGTACGCGGTCGCGGTGCGGCTGAGCAGCGAACCGGCCCCACTGACCGCGCCGCTCACCGCGCTGCTGGTCGTCCAGGTCACCCTCTACTCCACGCTGACGACCAGCATCCGCCGGGTCAACTCGGTCGTGGTCGGGGTGCTGATCGCGATCGGGTTCAGCACCGTGACGGGGCTCTCCTGGTGGAGCCTGGGGCTGATCGTCCTGGCGTCGCTGACGATCGGCCAGTTCGTCCGGGTGGACGAGTTCGTGAACGAGGTCGCGATCAGCGCGATGCTGGTCCTGGGGGTGACCCGGCTGGCCTCGCAGGCCTGGGACCGGGTGCTGGAGACGGTGATCGGCGCCGCGGTGGGTCTGCTCTTCAACCTGCTGTTCGCCCCGCCGGTCTGGGTGGACACGGCGGGCGAGTCGATCGAGGACCTGGCCCGGCGCGCCCGCCATCTGCTCCTGGGCATCGCCGAGGAGCTCGGCCGGCCCACCCCGGTGGAGCGCGCGGCCGAACGGCTGCACGAGGCCCGCCGGCTCGACCAGGCCATCGCGGACGTGGACGGCGCGCTGCGGCAGGCGGAGGACAGCCTGCGCCTCAACCCCCGGATCAGCGAGGGCCTGCTCTCCCGGCTGGTGCTGCGTACCGGACTGGACACGCTTGAGATCTGCGTGGTCGTGATCCGGGTGCTGGCCCGCTCGCTCACTGATCTGGCCAAGCGGCGCGCTCCGGGCGAACGGCTGTTCCCGCAGGAAGTGGCCGTCGGGCTGGAGGAGTTGCTCGACCACGTCGGCGGCGCGCTGGTCAGCTTCGCGGTGCTGGTCACCACCCAGGTGAGCCGCAACGCCGAGGAGGCCGAGCAGCGGCTCGGCGCCGAGCTGGCCGCCGCCTGGGCCTGCCGGGAGAACGTGGCCCAGATGCTGCTGCGCAAGGTCCAGGACCACCCGGAGGCCTGGCAGCTGCACGGCGCGATACTGGCCGAGGTCGACCGGATCCTGGACGAACTCGACCTCGAACACCGCAGCCGGCGGCTGATGGAGGAACTGGACCGGGCCTCGGTCGCGAGCCGGGAGCGGTTCTCCCGACTCGCCTGGCTGCGCCGGATCGTCCGCGGCGAGCGGCTGCGGCCGGCCCGGGCGAGGCGATGACGGCACCTCGGGTCGGTCCGACCGGGGCATCGGCCACGGCTCCTGCGGGAGGGGCGGCCGGTTTCGAGGCAGGCCCTCAGGTTGGAGAGCACCACCGACCAGCCGGCCTCGGCGTCGGCGAGTCCGGCGGCGGGCAGGGGCTGGTGATCTTCCGCATGGCTTCGACGCCGGCGGCGGGCCACGGCCGGGCGGCCGGGCCACGGCCGGGGGTCACCGCGTTCGGCGCCCCCGGCCGTGGCCGTGCTCAGTGCACCCAGCCCGCGTAGCGCTGGGTGAAGCGCAGGCCGGTGGCGGCCGTCACGACGACGTCGTAGCGGCCCTGCTTGTCCAGCGGCCAGGCCAGGTTGACCTGCTTGCCGGGCTTGACCCAGACGGTCTGCGCGGTGCCCGCGAAGTCGTTGGGCGCGGCGGTGAAGCCGAGGTCGGTGAGGCCGTCGTTGACCAACTGGAGGGTCAGCCGGGAGGAGTTGGCGAGGTCGGCCGTCACGATCGGTACGCCGATGTCGTTCTGGCCGTCCTGGCCGTCGCGGACGACGGTGCCGGCGAAGCGGCGGACGAAGCCGTCCGGGCCGTGGACGGTGAAGTCGTAGCGGCCGTTGGTCCCGGCGGCGTCCCAGACGTGGGTCGCGGTGGCACCGGGCGCCACGGTGTAGGGCGTGCCCGCGAACGGGAGCAGGATGTTGGGGTAGACGGTGTAAGGGAAGGCGACCGTCCCGTCGTTGCTCATGGTGCAGGTGACCCTGCCGGTCCTGCGGTCCACGTCCACGTCGGCCCAGGGCTGGTACGGCAGGTGGCGGTGCGGGCGTTCGCCGCGCTCCTGGACGGGCATGGACTGGGCGCCGGCCGCGGGCAGGGCGACGCCCGGCAGCTTGGTGCCCGCGTCGGCCCTGGCCATCAGCGCGTTGGTGTCGGGGAGCCCGGGTATCGAGAGGTCCGGTGCGGCGAAGTCGAAGCAGCTGGTGAGATCGCCGCAGACGGCCCGGCGCCAGCCCGAGATGTTCGGCTCGGTGACACCGGTGACCAGCTCCATGAAGCGCAGCACCGAGGTGTGGTCGAAGACCTGGGAGTTGACCCAACCGCCGCGCGACCACGGGGAGATGACCCAGAGCGGGACTCTGTTGCCGAGGCCGATCGCCCGGCCCTGGGTGAACTCCTCGGGCGTGCCGGGCTCCGGGGTGGGCGGGACCATGTGGTCGAAGTAGCCGTCGTTCTCGTCGTACATGACCAGGAAGACGGTGTGCTGCCACACCTCCGGGTTGGACATCAGCGACTGGAGCGCCGTGTTGACCCAGTGCGCGCCGTACGCCGGGCCTGCCTCCGGGTGTTCGGAGAACAGGTAGGGCGCGACCAGCCAGGAGATGGTCGGCAGGGTGCCGTCCTTGCAGTGGGCGTCGAAGGCGGCCGGGTCGAACCTGGTCATCGCGTTGATGTACCGCGGGTCCGTGGCGGGGAAGTTGTGGAACTGCTTGAAGTACGACAACGCGTTGTCGTCGTAGTCGCCGGTGCGGTCGTCCTTGCTGGGGTTGTGGTAGACCCGCCAGGAGACGCCCGCCTCCTGGAGCCGCTCGGCGTAGGTCGTCCAGTCTGCGACGGGGTTGTCGGTGACCGGGGTGTTGTCGATCCACGGGCCGGTGGTGCCGTCCCGTCCCGGCCCGGCGGTACCGGTCCACAGATAGAGGCGGTTGGGGTCGGTCGGCCCGGCGAGGGAGGTGAAGTAGGCGTCGCAGAGGGTGAACGCGTCGGCCAGGGCGTACTGGTAGGGGATGTCGTCCCGGGTGAAGTAGCCCATGGTGCGCTCGCCCTTGGCGGCGATCCACTTGTCCATCGCGCCGTTGTTGATCGCCTGGTGGCCGGTGGCCCAGTCGTGCGGCAGGCCGCCGGCGTTCTGCGCGTTGTACTTGGAGGTGTCCATCCGGTACGGCAGCATCACCCCGCCGTCGCTGCGGCGGGCGTCGGGCTGGCGGAACACGTCGCCGCCGTCCGGGAAGCGGAGCGCCTGCTTGTCACCGAAGCCGCGGACGCCGGCCAGTGTGCCGAAGTAGTGGTCGAAGCTGCGGTTCTCCTGCATCAGCACGACGACGTGCCTGACGTCCTTGATGGTGCCGGTGAGCCGGCCCGCGGTGGGTGCGGCGCCGGCGGGTGCGGCCGGGAGGCCGACGACGGCGGCCGCACCCGCGGCCGCGGTGGCGCCGACGAAGGTGCGGCGGGAGAGATCGGACATGACGAACTGGCCTCTCGAAGCTGTGGGAACCGGCTGGGCCGCGTGAACCGGCCGTGCCGGGTGGGCGGTCAGAGCTGCGGAGTACTCAGAGCCGGAAGGTGGCGACGGCGGCGGCCGTGTCGGACGGCCACTGGTTGGCGGCGACGGCGTCCGGGTCGGTGCCGGTGGCGGGCCAGTCGGCGACCAGCGTGTGCGCCTCGACCAGCTTCAGCGGGCCGGTGTACAGGACGTAGTCGATCCGGTCCTGCGGCTCGGGCCGGCCGCCGCGCTGCTTGCGGACCGGCGACCAGGTGAAGCCGGGGGCCTTGACCGGGTTGCGGTTCTCCTCGCGGAAGGTGTCGGTCAGTCCGGCGGCCTGGAGCACGGTGGTGACCGGCCAGGCGAGCGGGCCGACGCCGCCGTGCGCGGTGGCGGTGGCCGCCGTCCAGTCCAGGTGCGAGGGCGAGGAGAGCGCCCCGGCGAGGACGACCGGGGTGCGCCCGGCGGCGTCGGCCCGGACGGCGGCGGCCAGCGCCCTGGCCTGCTGGAGGCGGACGGAGGCGTTCTCGGCGGCCGTCACCTGGGCGGCGCTCTGGCCGTCCTGGACGGCGTAGGGACCGTAGTTCGCCTCGTCCAGGTGCGCGGCCCAGAAGCGGACGGTCCGCCCGCCGGGCAGCTGGAGGGTGACACCGGCGGCGGGCAGCGCGGCGGTGACGGGCGTGACGGCGGTGAGCGGGTAGCGGCTGAGGATGCCCACACTGCCCGGGCTCTGGTAGGCGTACCAGCCGAGCGCGTCGGCGAGCGCCCGGGCCGCGGTGCCACCGGTCTCCTGGAGGGCGAGCACGTCCAGGCCCTGGGCGAGCACCACGCGCAGCTGCTTCTCCAGCGCGTCGGTGGAGTGCGTGCCGGCGTCCCAGAGGTTCCAGCCGGCCGCCTTGAGGAGCAGCGGCCCGGCCGGGTCGGCGACCGGGATCTGCACGGTGACGGTGTCGGTGGCACCCGCGCTGTCCTTGACGCCGACGACCACCACCTCGGGGTTCTTCGATGCCGCGGGGGCGGTGCCGGTCAGGGTGCCGTCGGCGCCGACGGAGGCCCAGGCCGGGCCGCTGACCTTGCGGAACGCGGCGGTGCCGGCCGGGTTGCCGGCCGGGCGGGACCAGAGCCCGCCGAGCTTCACGGTGACGGCGGCGCCGGGGGCCGCGGGGGCGGTGGTGAGCGCGTCGACCGCGCTGTGCGGGCGGACCACGACGGGCTTGGGCCGGAAGCTGAACGGGGCCGTCTGCGCCAGGATGCCGTAGCCGTCCTTGGCCAGCAGGTAGGCCGTGTAGGGGCCGCCGGTCAGCGCGGAGGTGTCGAGCTGGACGTCGCCGGACGCCGCGGCGGTGTACTTCCAGAGCAGCGAGCCGCCGTTGCCGGGCCGGCGGGTGCCGTCGTAGATGCCGACCCAGTTCTTGGCGTCGGGGGCGTCGGTCGTCCAGTGGAAGGTGAGCTTGTCGCCCTCGAAGGGGTTGGCGGAGGAGGTGAGCGCCAGGGCGCTGCCTGTGGCCACGGTTGTCCTGTCCGCCGCTCGGGAGGCCGGTCCGCGGGGGGCGGGGACCGGGGCCCGTCCGCGGCTGGTCACGGAGGCTGGGTAGGGCTGCCCGCAGTTGGCTGTACAACTGGGGGCGGGCCCCATTCATCCGAAGGCCGGCGACCAGGACATGAACGAGGTGTGACGGAACATCGGGCGGTGCGGGAACTCCGGCCCGGCCGGGCCGACGGGACGCGGCCGGGCGGAGTGGACCAAGTGGGTCCGGTGGACCGGGTGGACCGGCACCGGTCGGCGGCCGCCGGTCAGCCGGCCGGGGCCGGACCGCCGTGACCGCGCCCCTCCTCGACGAACCGCTTGAAGTCGTGCAGATCGTCGATGACCTGACGGTCCACGAAGCCCAGTGCCTCGCCGATCCGTTCCAGCAGTCCGTGCGGCTCGACGTCCAGCTGGAGCATGATCTTCGTGGTGCCCTCGCCGATCCGGTGGAAGGTCACCACCCCGGCCTGACGGACCTCGCCGGCCACGGTGGCCCACGCCACCCGCTCGTCCGGCACCACCTCCGTCGTCCGGGCCTCGAACTCCCGCTGTGCCCCGGCCACACCGACCACCCAGCGGGTCAGCCCGGGGCTCCGCCGCTCGATGCTGACCACACCCCGCATGAACCGGGGGAACTCCTCGAACCTGGTCCACTGCTCGTACGCCGCCGAGAGCGGCACGTCGACCTGGACCGACTCCTCGATCTTCGTCATCGTGCGTCCCTTCCTCCCGAGGTACCGGCCACCGTCCGGCGGCCGCTCGCCGAACCGCCTGCCCCGCCCGGGCCGGACCATGCCCGGCTTCGGCGTACCCGGTTTCGGCGTGCCCGGCCGCGGAACGGACCGGCACCGAGGCTGACCGGCTCCGGACGGTCCATCGGACCGGCCCGCCGGACCGGGACTTCCGGCCGGACCGGCGTGAACGACGGCGCAGCGGGCAGGCGGACGCCCGGCCCGGCCGCTCCCCCGCGGCGGCTGCGGAGCGGGCGGGCCACCCGGAGCATCCCGAGCGCGTCCGAAGGAGGGATCCGTGTGGAGGGGTGGAGCCTCGTCCGCCTGCTCGCCGTCGCCTCGGCGGCGGCCATCGCCGCCTACGTCCTGAACCTGGCGTCCGAGGCGGTCGCCCGCCTGCTGGCCGCGCGGGGACACACCGGCCGGGTGCCGGCCCTCCTGCGCGGCTGCCGTCCGCCGCTGCTCGCGGCCACCGCCTGCGGGCTGATCCTCGCCGGAGAGCCGTGGGTGCGCGCGGCCCCGGCGGTCCACGGGGCCGTCCGGCATCTGCTGGTGCTCGCCGCCATCGCCTCCTGCGCGTGGCTCACCGCGCGCCTGGTGCGGCTGCTGGTGGACGGCGCGCTGCACCTCGCCGTCCGCCGGCGCGACCCCGCGTGGGCGGGCCGGGCCCGGACCCAGGCCGGACTGCTCGGGCGGATCTGCCAGGCGGCCGTCGCGGTGGTCGCCCTGGGGGCGATGCTGATGACGTTCCCGGCCGTCCGCGGCCTCGGGACCAGCCTGCTCGCCTCCGCCGGACTGGTCGGTGTGGTCGCCGGGATCGCGGCGCAGAGCACCCTCGCCAACCTCTTCGCGGGCGTCCAGATGGCCTTCGGCGATCTGGTCCGGATCGGTGACGTCGTGGTGGTGGCCGGGGAGTGGGGCACGGTGGAGGAGATCACCCTCACCTCGGTGGTGGTCGCCACCTGGGACCAGCGACGGCTGGTCATGCCGATGTCCTACTTCGCGGGCCGGCCGTTCGAGAACTGGTCCCGCCGGACCAGCCGGATCACCGGGACGGCACTGATCCACCTGGACCACAGCGCTCCGGTGGCCGCACTGCGCATGGTGTTCGACGACTTCCTGGCCAAGAACGCGCTCTGGGACGGTGAGGGCAGGGCCCTCCAGGTGGTCGACACCACACCGACCACCATCGTGGTGCGCGCCCTGATGACCGCCGCCAACGCCGACGACGCCTTCGAGCTGCGCTGCCAGGTCCGCGAGCACCTGGTCGCGCACGTCCACGAACACCATCCGCACGCGCTCCCGCGGGTGCCGGTGGCGCCCGCCGCCGGGCGGCCCGGGGAGCCGTGCCCGACGGCGGCCGACCAGTGTGAGGGCCCGCGCCCCGGAATGTGACAAATCTCCTTCACGACTTCGTCACACCGCCGGGAGGAATCACCTCGGACATCGCGGGTACAGGGGCACGGACCGTCGCGGAACCGATGAAAGGACCGACATGGCTGCGCCCAGTGATGCCCTCCTCGCCCCCGCGCACTCGTTCGCCGAAAGCCAGGCCCGGACGAGGGACGCGGGTCCGGGCGGTGGAGTGCCCGGACCGAGGCCCGAGAGCCCCGGGACGCCCAGGACGCCCGGAACAGCGGAGATTCCGGAGATCGCGGAGATCACGGCGCCGCGCGAGGTCGCGCCGGCCGACGCACGCGCGCTGACCCGCACACTGATGCGGCGGCTCGGCGGGCTGGAGGAGGGCACCCGGGAGTACTCCTACGTCCGGGCCACCCTGATCGAGCTCAACCTCTCCCTGGTCCGCTTCGCCGTCCGGCGGTTCAGCTCCAGCCGCGAACCGCAGGAGGACCTCGTCCAGGTCGGCACCATCGGCCTCATCAAGGCGATCGACCGGTTCGACCCGGAGCACGGGGTGGAGTTCACCACCTTCGCCCTGCCCACCATCCTCGGCGAGATCCGGCGGCACTTCCGCGACACCACCTGGGCCGTGCACGTCCCGCGCCGGCTGCAGGAGCTGCGGCTCACCCTGGCGAAGGCCCAGGAGCTGCTGTCGCAGCGACTCGACCGCGCGCCGACCGTCGCGGAGCTGGCCGGGCACCTCTCGCTCTCCCAGGAGGAGGTGATCGAGGGACTCACCGCCGCCAACGGGCACACCGTCGGCTCGCTGGACATGAGCACGGACCCGTCCGAGGACTCCAAGGGCTCCCTGCTGCACCGGCTCGGTGACGACGACAGCAGGCTGGAGAAGGTCGAAGACCTGGTCTCGCTCAAGCCGCTGGTCGCCGCGCTGCCGGATCGCGACCGGCTGATCCTCTCGATGCGGTTCGTCGAGGAACTCACCCAGTCCGAGATCGGTGCCCGGCTCGGGGTCTCCCAGATGCATGTCTCCCGGTTGCTGAGCCGGACGCTGAAGCGGCTCCGCGACGGTCTGGACGAGGACTGAACGAACGTGTCCCGGCCGCCTCGCGGCCGGGACGCCCGTCCGGCGGCCCCCGCGCCTTGGCCGCCGGCTTTCCCCCGCGTAAGGTCGGAGGGCACTCTCTGGAGGGGAAAGACGACAACCATGCCAGTCGATCACGAGCAGTACCCGACGGCGACGGCCGCGCCCGTCGTACCGGCCGCGCTGACCGTCGAGGTCCGGCACACCGGGGCCGAGGCGGCGGTCTGCGCGGTGGCGGGCGACCTCGACATCGACAGCCTGTCCCCCGCCGAGGAGGCGCTGGCCTCGCTGGTGAAGCAGCGCCCGGCGCTGGTGGTGGTCGATCTGGAGGCCGTGGGCTTCTGTGATTCCTCGGGCCTCAATCTGCTGCTGAAGACCCGTCTGGCCGCCGACGCGGCCGGGGTCGGGTTCCGGCTCGCGGCGATCGCCCCGCCGGTCGCCCGGGTCCTGGAACTGACCGGTGCCGGCGCCGTGTTCTCGATCCACGAGTCGGTCGGCGCGGCGCTCGCCGCGTGAACGGCGGGACGCTGCCCGGTCGCGTCGCGCCCGGGCCCTTCGGCAGGTGCCACCGCGCCGCTCCGGTTCGCCGCCGGGCGGGCGGCGATCGAATCAGCCGCTCCAGGAATAACTCCGGGCCACCCGGGAATCCGACCAGACGACCTGCGACCGCGAAGAGCATGCACGGCGGAGAGCACCCAGTGCGGAGGACACCCGTCGCGAGGCACGCTCACCGCGAAGAGCACGAAGGGGTGAACCGCATATGACGAGGGGCCGGGGCACCCTGGACGACAGCCGGTCCGGCGTCGGCCCGCCGGCGGCCGGCCAGCGACGGCGGCTGCTGCTGGCCGGGCTCCCCAAACCGGTGGCCCGTGCCCGGGCGTTCACCCGGCAGGCGCTCGCCGACTGGTCGTGGCTGACTCCGGAGGACGGCGCCGACCCCGACGTGGTCGACGACGTCATGCTGCTCGTGGCCGAACTGGTGGCCAACGCCATGATGCACGGCGGCGGCCCGTTGGAGCTCCTGCTGGACGCCACCGGCGAACGCCTGCGGATCGAGGTGAGCGACGGCGAGGCCGCGCTGCCGGAGCCGCAGCTGCCGCACCGGCCCGGCCTGCCGGGCGGCCACGGGCTCCTGATCGTGCAGCGGACCGCAGACCGCTGGGGCGCCGATCGGCACGCCCGGGGCAAGGCGGTCTGGGCGGAGGTCGAGGCCCGGCGGCTGGCCCCGGGCCTGGCGGTCGGCCGCTGAACGAACGGTCAGGACACCCGGGGCGGGTGTTCCGACCGGATACTCGGGGCGCGCTCGGGCTGGGCGGCTCGGGCTCGTACGGAGCGCACGCCGAGGCGGCCCGGGGCGGTCACCGGCCCCGGGCCGCACGGCCGTCCTCCGGGGCCGCTCAGCCGGACTCCCCCACCAGCTCGGCCACCGTGTCGGGCCACCGGACGAGCCGGTGCTCGGCGCCCGGCGCGACCTCGTCGTACGTCCGCGCGAGGAAATCGGCGAGGTCCCGGGCCGGCAGCACCACCACGGCGCAGCCCTCGTCCCCGTGGAACTCGACGCCGACCAGGTCGGGCGACCACGGCCCGACCCGGAGGTCGCCCAGACCGGCGGGCGCGCGCAGCCCCGTACCGAACAGCTCTCGGGCGGCCGTCCAGGACAGTGAACCCTCCGGCTCGGCCGAGGCGTTGGCCCCGAAGCCGAGCGAGAGCGCGAAAGGGTCGCCGGGGTCGTACCGCACGGCCATCAGCACCGGCCGGGGTCGCGGCCCGACGATGCACGCCTCGATGAAGTCCTCGATGATCTGGGCCACGGTGCGCCCGCCCTCCCTGGTCGTGAATCCGCTGCCCGCCCGGCTACCCCCGGGGCCGCGGAGCATGCGTGCGGCCACCCCTCCCGTCCGGCGGCGCCTCGGCGGAGCGTCAGGTGAACCGGGCGGGCGGGTCCGCCGCCGGCGGCGGACCCGCCCGCCCGGTGTCGGGCGCGATCTGTCGGACTTGCGTTGATACCGCCGCTGAGCTGGGAATTCTCGATGGCACCGAAGTGCAGCAACCCCATAGAGTCGGCGGGCCCGCCCCGGTCGGGGCGATGGTCTCACCGGTTCGCGCGTCGAGAGCGCGCGACGGTCCAGGAGTTGACGGTCTGATGATGTGTGTGGCTTGCGGGGTGCGCCCCGTGGCGAGTGGGAACTGGCGCTGCTTCGGCTGCGCGGAGGCGGCGCCGGAGTGGCCCGCGGCGTACCGTTCGCCGCACGGCCTGGCGGTGGCGCTCTTCGTTCTGCTGGGCCTCGACGGGTTGATCTCCCTGGGGCTGGTCGCGACCGATCTCTGGGCCCACACGTTCTACGGCCGTCTGATCGACGGGACGGACGACGTCGACAGCGGCCTGCTCGACACCCTGAGCACCCTGTCCGACGGGCTGAGCGGGCTCGCCGCCCTGGCGATGGTGGCCACCGCCGTGGTGTTCGTCATCTGGTTCTACCGGGTGCGGCAGAACGCCGACCTGCTGACTCCGAACGGGCACCGCCTCGGCAAGGGCTGGACCATCGGCGCCTGGATCACCCCGCTGGTCCACCTGTGGTTCCCCTGGCGGCTGATGGTGGACTGCTGGCAGGCGAGCGCCCCGCCGGCGGCGGACGGCCGGCGGCGCACGATGCCGCAGACCGTCCTGACCCTGTGGTGGTCGGCCTGGGTCGGTTCCCTGGTGATCGGGCGGATCTCGAACACCCTCGCGGACTCGTCCGATCTGGACATCGTGCGCGGTGCGGTCCTCCTGGAGGCCGTCGGGGAGACGATCAGCCTGGTGGCAGCCGTGCTGGCGATCGTCGTCGTCCACCGGCTGACCTCGATGCAGCAGGCCCGCCGGACGATGATCGATCCGTTCGCCGCCGCCCTGGCGGCCAGGGCGGTCGCGGGGCACGGAGTGGCGGCGGCGACCGGCCCCACGGCGGCCGATACCTCAGGGGTCGGTACGGCAGGGGTCGGTACGGCAGGGGCGGCCGCCGCCGGCCCCACAGCCGCCGAGCCGCCGCGCTGAGCCGGGACCGCGGCTCCGCCGCAAACGCCCCGGGGTGTCCGACGGCCGGCGCGGCGGGCCGGCGGCACGGGCGGGCTCAGCCGAGTCCGCGGGCGTGTCGCAGACGGGCGGAGACGGCGTCCGGGTCGACGATCGGGGCGGGGTAGCCGGCGGGCGGCGGGTCGAGGCGCCACGGCCGGTGGGCGGCTCGGCCCGCGAGCCCGGCCAGCTCGGGCACCCAGCGGCGGACGTAGGCGCCGTCCGGGTCCAGCCGGTCGGCCTGGGCGAGGGGGCTGAGCACCCGGTTGGGCCGGGTGTCCGTGCCGGTACCGGCCACCCACTGCCAGTTGAGCTGGTTGTTCGCCAGGTCTCCGTCGACCAGGAGGTCCAGGAAGTGGCGGGCCCCGATCCGCCAGTCCTTGTAGAGGGTCTTGGCCAGGAAGGACGCCGTGACCAGCCGGGCGCGGTTGTGCATCCAGCCCTCCTCGGCGAGCTGGCGCATCCCGGCGTCCACCAGCGGGAAGCCGGTCCGGCCCTGGCGCCAGGCCTCGCACTCCTCGTCGTCGGGCAGCCAGCGGTCGCCCCGGGGCCGGTAGTCGCGGTGCGCGGCCTCCGGGCGGGCGGCGAGCACCTGGTGGTGGAAGTCCCGCCAGACCAGCTGCCGTACGAACGCCTCGGCGCCGCTGCCGCCCCGGCGTTCGGCGGCCGCGACCAGTTCGGCGGCCGAGAGACAGCCGAAGTGCAGGTAGGGCGAGAGACGTGACGTGCCGTCGGCGGCGAGGTCGTCGTGGAGGTCCCCGTACTGTTCGAGCGGGTAGGCCTGCCACCGCCGCCGCCCGGCGCTCTCGCCGCCGGGCGGCAGGCCCGGCGAGTCGGGGGTGGCGACCGGGACGGGCTCGCTCGCGATCCCGTCGGGCGTGCGCAGCACCCTCGGCACCCGGTGCAGGGTGCGGCGCGGGGTCTGCTGCCAGGCCCGGAAGTACGGGGTGAAGACGGCGTAGTGGTCCTTGCCCTCGGGGGTCACCGCGCCCGGCACGGCCACGGTCAGGGAACCGTCGTGGACACGCAGCCGCTCGCCGAGCCGCTCGCGCAGGGCCTGCTCGCGACGGTGCGCGAAGCCGCTCACACCGGCGGCGACATGGACCGAGACGGCGTCCACCTCGGCGGCGAGGCGGGCGGTCTCGGCGGCGACGGGGCCGCCGCGCAGCACCAGCCGGCCGCCGAGCGGGCGCAGCGAGGCGTCCAGGTCGGTGAGGCAGTCGGCGAGGAAGGCGGACCGGTTGGGCGGGGCGAAGCCCACGGCGGCGACGGCCGGGTCGAGGACGAACAGCGGCACGACCTCGTCGGCGGCGTCGGCGGCGGCCCGGAGCACGGGGTTGTCGTGCAGGCGCAGGTCCTGGGTGAACAGGGCGATGGAGACGGTCATCAGTGGCGGCCCGGTGGTTGTGGTGACGGTTCCGGAACAGGGTCGGGGTCGGGGGTCGGCGGGGACGGCGCCCTGGGTGGGCGCCACGGCGAGGCATGTGAGCCTGTCACCCGGCCGGGCACACGGCAGGGCGGCGCGCCGGACGACGGGCCGGTACCGGGCCGTCGTCCGGCGGTTGTTCGGAGCCGGCGACGGTGCGGACGGGTCTGCCGGAACGGCGGCGGTCGTCTCGTCGTCGCGGGCCCCTGCGGGGGCGGGCGCAGCTCGGCCGGGCGGCGTCCGGCCATGACCTCCCCGGGCCGCACCGGCACCGGGGGCCGCCGCCCCCTGTACCGAGCCCGTCGCACGGTGGTCACCGCAGACGGACCGGCCGGGTGTGTACCGGCCGGTCCGGATCGGCGGATGCGGGGCCGGCGCCCGGGGCGGGCCGGGTCAGGCCAGGGTGAGGAAGAGCTTCTCCAGCTCGGCCTCGCTCATCGGCGGGGCGTCGGTGTCCGCGGCCGCCATGCACTGACGCATGCCGCTGGCCACGATCTTGAACCCGGCCCGGTCCAGGGCCCGTGAGACCGCCGCCAACTGGGTGACGACGTCCTTGCAGTCCCGACCGGCCTCGATCATCGCGATCACTCCGGCCAGCTGGCCCTGCGCCCGGCGGAGGCGGTTCAGGACCGCTCCGACCGCTTCCTCGTCCACCTGCATGTCCGGGCCGCCTTTCATGGTGATGACCAGTCCCCCAGTGTACCCCGCGGGGTATCGCGGCCCTTGCGGCAAAGGACCGGCTCCGGGCAGGGCCCGGCTCGCCCGACGAGCACGGGCTCACCCGATCAGGTGAAAGCGGAAAAATCGCGTGCGCGGAGAGCGACAGTCGATCTACCTTGAGTCACCCGAACGCACATCCGGGCCGCCCGGCGTCCGGATCGACAGGGAGGACCACTCATGACATCCACGATCCATGGCGCACGTCCCGCCCACCCCGAGAACGCGGACGAGCCGCCGCGCCCGCGCGTGACCGTCCCCGACGGTGGGCCGATCACCGACGCCCGGCGCCCGGTGGCCGCTGAAGGGGCGTCACATATGAGGCAAGTGAGCCATTTCCGCACAACAGCGGGTGAAGTGACCATCCGTGCACGGGGATCCACCTGAACACCTAGGCTGTCCGCCAATAGATCATCAGATCATAGGTGCGGGGAGGCAACGGTGGAGTACGAGACGATGCGGGAGCACGGTGAGCCCTCCGTCCCCGCCGATCTGCACCCCGAGATCCCGCATCCGGCCCGGATGTACGACTACTACCTGGGAGGGAAGGACAACTTCCCCGCCGACCGCGCCGCCGCCGAACGGGCGCTGGCGGCGAACCCCGAGTTCCGGTCCACCGCACGGGCCAACCGGGCCTTTCTGCACCGGGCGGTGCGGACGGCGGCGGCCCTCGGCCTCGACCAGTTCCTTGACATCGGCACCGGCATCCCCACGGCCGGCCATACCCATGAGATCGCGCAGACCGTCAATCCGCGATCGCGGGTCGTCTATGTGGACAACGACCCGATCGTGCTGACTCATGCGCGCGCCCTGATGGCCGGGACGCCCCTCGGCCGGACCGCCGTGCTCCAGGCCGATCTGCGCGACCCGGCCGACGTCCTCTCCGCCACCAAGGCCGAGCACCTGCTCGACTTCGGACGCCCGGTGGCACTGGTCCTCGCCGCCGTACTGCACTTCCTGCCGGACGAGGACCGGCCGTACGAGGTGGTGCACACGCTGCTCGACGCACTGGCGCCCGGCAGTTGTCTGATCCTGTCGCACGGCACGGCCGACTTCATCCCCGCCGAGGTCCGCGACCGGGTCACCGGGGTCTACGACAGGGCCACCGCCCCACTGGTCGGCCGCAGCCGGGAGCAGGTCCAGGCGTTCCTGGACGGGCTCGAGGTGCTGGACCCCGGAGTCGTCACCGTCCCGCTCTGGCGGCCGGACGGCGCTCCCGGCGAGGGCGCGGAGCGGGTCAGCATGTACGGCGCGCTGGCGCGCAAGGCGTAGGCGGCACGGGCCCCGAGCGGTAGGGGCCTGAGCGGTAGGGGCCCCGAGCGGCGCGCGGCGAGGCCCCGCCGAAGCCGTCGGACAGGCCGTCCAGCCGGTGCACTCCGCACCACCCCAACGCGCCAGTAATCCCCAGCGGGGATCGGGGGGTTAGCCCCATGCCCCGGACCGTCAGCACCGGGATACCGTACTCGAACCGGCTCCACAGGGGGGGCCTTCACCAGCGACTTTCTCAGATGTGGGGTAGAGGAATGCGCCAGCAGCGCCGCTACGTCGGAGCCGTCGTGCTCGCCGGGATCACCGTGGGCGGACTCAGCGCCTGTTCACCCGACAAGAACTTCAAGGACGACTCCGCGATCCCGGAGAAGATCACCTCCGTCCGGCTGGACAGCACCACCGGAAGCGTCACCCTGCACGGCCGGGCCGGAGCCGACACGGTCTCCGTCCACCGCTCGGTCGACTACTCCGGCGACAAGCCCGGCACCACCGTCACGGTGGAGAACGGCGCGCTGGTCCTGCACGGCTGCGGACGCCACTGCTCGGTCGGCTACACCGTGGAGCTCCCGGCCGGGCTGCCGATCAGCGGGCAGACCTCGAACGGGGCGATCAGCCTCTCCCAGGTCGGCCAGGTGAACGTGTCCACCACCAATGGCGGCATCACCCTGGACGGCGTGGCCGGCCCGGCCGAGGTGAGGACCACCAACGGCGCGATCAAGGGCACCGGGCTGAACGGCGACCACGTCCAGGCGGAGACCAGCAACGGCCGGATCGACCTCACCCCGGTCAGGGCCCAGGACGTGAAGGCGAAGACCTCCAACGGCGGCATCGCCCTCACCGTCCCGGCCGACGCCTACAAGGTCTCGGCCGACACCGACAACGGCAGCAAGAACATCGGTGTCGGCAACGACCCGAACGGCCGGTACCGGCTCGACCTCCGCACCTCCAACGGGGGCATCACCGTCCGGACCTCCTGACGGCCGGGCCGGGAGCTCACCCGGTCCAGGTCCGCACGTCCAGAAGTGGCGGGTCGAGCGGCCAGGGCGGGGCGGCGGCCGTGGCCGCGAGGCGGAGAGCGCCGAGCAGCGGCGGGCCGTCGGGCCGACGCGGGCGGGCGGCCGGCAGGACGGCTGCCAGGGTGGCCACGGCGGCCCCGCGAACCGATGGTAGGTTGAACAGGCCTCCGGTCAAAGCGATCTGAGGCTCCGTCAGCGCGGCGGCTCCGGCAGCAGCAGCCGCGCTGACGGCGATCTCCTCCCCCGCCCGCCGGACGATCCCGCCCGCGACCACGCAGCCCGCCTCCGCCGCCATGGCGACCTCCGGGGCGAACGCGGCCAGCAGGGCGGCACGGTCCGGGCGCGGCTGGAGCGCGGCGGGCAGGCCGGTCACCGGGCCGTAGCGGCGTTCCGCCGACTCCAGCAGGGCCGGCGAGCCACCCGCACGGCCGTCGTACGCGCGCAGGGCCGCCTCCAGACCGGCCCGGCCGATCCAGGCGCCGCCGCCGCAGTCGCCGAGCAACTGCCCCCAGCCGTCGGCCCGTCGCCAGCCGGTGTCGGGGTGGAAGCCGATCGCCACCAGGCCGGTGCCCGCGGCCACGGCCACGCCCGGCCGCGCCCCGAGCGCGCCCGCGTAGGCGGAGATCGCGTCGCCGGCCAGGACCAGCCGGCCCGCTCCGGTGGCGCGGGCCAGCGGGGCGGGCAGCTTCGCCGCCAGGTCGCGGCCGAGCAGTGCCATCCCGGTGGCTCCGATGGCAACGGCACTGACGCACCCACCGGTTCGCCCGTCCGCTCGCCCGTCCGCTCGCACCGAGGCGGCCAGCGGGCCGAGGGCGGGGAGCAGCCGGCCGAGCAGGGCGTCCGCGTCGTGGCCGGCGCCGGAGATCCGGGCAGGGCTCGCGAGTTCGACGGTGCGCGCCCGGGACAGGTCGGCGGGCCAGGCGTCGGGGGCGAGGGCGAGCCGGATGCCGGAGCCTCCGACGTCAATGCCGATCACCCAGGAGCCTCCGGCGGCTTCGGCCTGGGCCGATGTCCGGTCCACAGCACTCCTCCCAGTGATGTTGCTCTTCCACATCCCGAGACTTCTGTGCGAGAAGCCTCGACATCCCGACGGGTGTCAACCTCAGGTGTGTCCGAAGTGTGCCATCACCGCCCCGGGAAGGAGGCCGCGCCGTACACCGTGCCGCCGCCCTCACCACCCGGGCGCACGTGGACTTCTGCCGCGCCATCACCGCCGCCTGTCACGGCGCCGCGCCTGCCCAGGGTCCGGGCGGCCGGCGGGGACACCGGCATCTGAGGTCCAGTCACCTCTGGGCAGACCGCCGCGCGGAGCCGGGAACGGCCCCGCGCGGCGCGGTGACGGCTTGGTGGCGGCTCAGGAGCGGAGGTCGAAGACCAGGCGGGCCGAGACCTTGCCGGCCAGCACCTCCTCGATGCAGGTGTTGACGTCGTCGAGTTTGCGGGTTTCGCGGATGACGCGGGTGCGGCCGAGGGCGTGCAGGCGGAAGACCTCGGCGAGGTCCTGGCGGGTGCCGACGATCGAGCCGGTCACCTTGGTGCCGTTCAGCACGGTCTCGAAGACGGGGAGTTCGAGCTTCCCTCCGGCGGGCAGGGCGACCAGCACCAGTGTGCCGCCGCGGCGCAGCGAGGCGTAGGCGGCCTGGAAGGAGGCGTTGCTCACCGCGAGCGCGATGGCCGTGTCGGCGCCGCCGAGTTTCTGGACTTCGGCCGTGATGTCCTGGGTGCGGGCGTCGAGGACGTGGTCGGCGCCGAGTTCCCGGGCGAGGGCGAGTTTGTCGTCGGTGATGTCGACGGCGATGGTCTCGGCGCCGAAGACGCGGGCGTACTGCAGGGCGAGGTGGCCGAGGCCGCCGATGCCCGAGACCAGGACGCGCGTGCCGGGGCGGGCGCCGGAGACCTTCAGCGCCTTGTAGGTGGTGACGCCCGCGCAGGTGAGCGGTGCGGCGTCCAGCGGGTCGATGCCGTCGGGGACGGGCACCACGTAGTCACCGTGGGCGAGCGCGTACTCGGCGTAGGCGCCGTCCACCGAGTAGCCGCTGTTGTGCTGGCCGAGGCAGAGCGTCTCCCAGCCCGAGACGCAGTGGTCGCAGCGCCCGCAGGCGTCGGCCAGCCAGGCGATCGCCACCCGCTCCCCCGCCTTGGTGTGGCGGACCTGCTCACCCACCGCCTCGACGATGCCGACACCCTCGTGGCCGGGCACGAACGGCGGACTGGGCTTGACGGGCCAGTCACCATGGGCGGCGTGGATGTCGGTGTGGCAGATCCCGGACGCCTCCAGGCGGACCAGCACCTGGTGCGGCGCGGGCGTCGGGACCGGGCGGTCCTCGATCACCAGCGGCTGGGCGAAGTCTTGGACGACGGCGGCCTTCATGGTCTCTGCCTTTCGAGCGGGAGGACTTGGGCTGTTTCCATCCCACGCCCACCGCGCCCGTCCCGTAAGGGCCGAAGAGGACCCACCCACCCGGGCCGATGGTCCCCGCCCGCCCTGACCAAGGTCGCCCCGGCCAAGGTCGCCCCCGGCCAGACCCCGGCCCGGGTCAGCCGGGGTGGAAGATCACCCGGACGTCGGCGTCGACGGGCAGGATCAGCACGTTGCCCTCGTTCCAGGTCCAGGTGTACGGAATGAGGAACATCCGGTTGTTCGACTGGGCCAGCAGACGCAGGCCGCGATAGCGGTAGTGGAAGCGCTGGGCCGGCCCCGGGTCCGGCAGTGCCCGCTCGTCCACGCCCTGCCACTGGAGGTAGAGACGCTCCGTGGTGTCGACGATCACGGCGGGGCGCAGGGCGAGGTTGCCGGCGAGGCGGTGCGCGTCGCTGGTGCCCTTCTCGTGGGCGTAGCCCCCGGCGGCCCAGAACGAGCAGAGCGCGATGATCGCGACGCTGATGCCGAGCGCCGCCCGCTCCCCGGGCAACGGGTAGGGGGCGCCGGCGCTCCGCACGGCCAGCAGCCGGGCGAGGACGGCCAGCAGCAGGGCGCCGCCCAGCAGGAGCGGCGTGCCCATCGCGCCCGCGTCGATGGTCTGGAATCCGGCGAGGAAGCCGAGCACCAGGAGCGGAACGGCCAGGAGCCCGATGACGCGGCAGAAGCGGCGGACGGCCCGGGAGGCACCCGGGTCGTCGCGGACGGCGCTGGTCGCGAAGTGGTAGGCCAGCGCCGCGAGGAGGGCTCCGCAGAGGACGGCTCCCACCGGGAGGTAGAGCGCGGCGGAGCTGCGGAGCAGGTAGTCCTGGGTGGCGAAGCCGAGCGTCGCGGCGTCCACGCCGAAGAAGCTGTAGAGCGCGTCGGTGTAGGCGTAGCCGAAGAAGAGCAGCAGGGCGGTGACGAAGGTGGTGGGGGCGATCCACGAGGCGATCCGGCCGATCCAGCCGCTCCAGGTCTCCGGCCGCGCCGCCGGCGCCTCCTGCGGCGGCCCCTCCTGCGACGGGCTCCCCGGTGCGGAGGCCGCCGGTTCAGGGGCCGCCGGTTCGGGCGCCACCGGCTCCGGACCGCCGGCCCCGGTGCCTCCGGGCGGCTCCTGCTCCGCAGGCCTCAGGGCGTGCTCGCAGACGCTGTTCCGCCACCGGGCGCCCCGGGCGTGGCCGGCGGGTAGGAGCTGCCGCCCCCGGGCGAGGCGGAGCCCGGGCTGCCGCTCTGGCCCTCCGACGCGCTCTCGACCACGACGTGGCCCGAGGCGGTGGCGTTCCGGCTGGAGCCGCCCACGGTCACGGTGAGGCAGATGACGCGTTCACTGCCGGCCGGTGGCCTCGGCCCCGGGAGCGTGAACGTGACCGTGGTGCTGCTGCCGCCGACCACGGTGACCGTCCGGCTTCGCGGACTCGCCGGCGCGGACCTGGTGTTCCCGGTGCAGTCGACGACCTGGCTGATCTCGGTGGTGAACGTGCTCCGGGACGAACTCTCCAGGAAGACGCGGACCGTCGGCCAGATGCCGCTGGCGCTCGCCGACACCTCGCCCGCGGCATTGAACCCGCCCTGGTTCCCACCCACCGAGGTCCGGTTCTCCGAGGGCTGCCGCCCCCCGCCTTCCACGGGCGGCGAGGACTCGGGCTCGGCCGTTCCCGACGCCCCGGCCGATGCGGCCGGGGACGCGGGCCCGGCACCGCCGCCCCCGGAGCAGGCCGCGAGCGTCGATACCACCAGTGCCGCCAGAAGCCACCGGACCGGTCCTCCTGCTGCGCCGCGCGGTGCGGTTCGCGGTGTTCCGGGCATGCGGTCCCCCATCCAGGGACGAGAAGAGCACGGGCGGGGCCGGTCGGTCCGCCCCGCCGCACGCTACCCGTTCGCACACGTTCCGTCTGTCCGCCGAGCGGGTGGCACGGCAGACCCCGGCAGCGGGGCCGGCGGCCCGGGTCAGGGCGTCGGCCGCCCACCGCGGACCAGGCCCGACTGGTAGGCGATGGCGACGAGTTGGGCCCGGTCGCGGGCGTCGAGCTTGGCCATGGCGCGGTGGACGTGGGTGCGGACGGTGAAGGGGCTGACGTACATCCGCTCGGCGATCTCCTCGTTGGTCAGGCCGGTGGCGGCCATGGCCATCACCTCCCGCTCGCGGGCGGTGAGGACGGACAGCCGTTCGGGTGTGCCGGTGGGGGCGGGGTCGGGCTGGGCCAGGAACTGGTCGATCACGGCCCGGGTGGCGGCGGGCGACAGCAGGGCCTCGCCCGCCGCCACCGTGCGCAGCGCCGCGAGCAGTTCCTTCGGGTCCGCGCCCTTGCCGAGGAAGCCGCCGGCGCCCGCCCGCAGGGCCTTGGCCACGTACTCGTCGATCTCGAAGGTGGTGAGGATGAGCACCCTCGTCCCGGTGAGCTCCTCGTCGCCGCAGATGGCGGCGGTCGCCGTCAGGCCGTCGACGCCGGGCATCCGGATGTCCATCAGGACGACGTCGGGCCGGGTGGCCCGGGCGAGTTCGACCGCCTCGCGGCCGTCGGCGGCCTCCCCGACCACCTCCATGTCCTCGGCCGCGTCGATCAGCACCCGGAACGCGCCGCGCAGCAGTGCCTGGTCGTCGGCGAGCAGTACGCGAATGGTCATGACTGGTCCTTGTCCTCTCGGGCGGCGGCGGTGCGCAGGGGCAGTTCGGCGGAGACCAGGAAGCCGCCGTCCGGGCGGCGGTCGGCGTGGAGCCGCCCGCCGACGGCGGAGGCCCGCTCGCGCATGCCGATCAGGCCGTAGCCGGTCGCGTCGGCCGCCGGGCCGGGGATCGCGGGCCAGGGGGGCGCGGATCGCGGGGCGGCGGGCCGGGAGGCCGCGGGCCGGGGGCCCGGCGGGCGGGGCGCCCCCGGGCGCCGGACGGCGGACGCGCCGTTGGCGACGGTGAGGGCGACCCGGCTGCCGGAGTACGCGAGGGTCACGTCGGCGGTGGCACCGTGCGCGTGCTTGGCGACGTTGGTCAGGGACTCCTGGACGATCCGGTAGGCCGTCAGGTCGACCCCCGGGGACAGCGGACGCGGCTCGCCCTCGACGGCGAGCCGGACCGCGAGCCCGGCGCGCTCGAACGAGTTGATCAGGCGCGGGAGCTCGCCGAGCCCGGGGGCCGGCTCCAGCGGCGCCTGCGGGTCGTCGGCGCGGCGCAGCAGGCCGACGGTGGCCTTGAGCTCCTGGAGCGCCGAACCGGTGGCCTCGGTGAGGTGGCTGAGCACCTCGCGGGCCTGGGCGGGGTGGGTGTCCATCAGGTGGACGGCGATGCCGGCCTGGGCGTTGGCCAGGGCGATGTGGTGGGCGACCACGTCGTGCAGGTCGCGGGCGATCCGGATCCGCTCGTCGGCGACCCGTCGCTGGGCCTCCTCCTCGCGGGTGCGCTCGGCGCGCTCGGCGCGTTCCTCGATCGCGGCCAGGTGGGCGCGGCGGGTCCGGATCGCGTCACCGATGGCGCCGGGCAGCAGGACCCAGCTGATGACGCCGAGTTTGTCGCTCAGCGGCGCACCGGACTGGACGGCCAGGGCGGTGGTGCTGAGCAGCACGGCGGCGATCACCGTGGCGTTGCGCGCGGTGGACCGGTCGGTGCGCACGGCCAGGAAGTAGAGGGCCAGCACCACGGGGCCGACCAGGGCGGGGGTGAGCCGGAGGCCGGTCAGTGTGAGCAGGATGCCGAAGCCGAGGGTGACGGCGGTCACCGCGCGGGGGTAGCGGCGGTGGGCGAGCAGGGTGAGGCTGGACACGGCCGCGAGGACGACGGCCACCGGGTCGGGCGGGCCGTAGTGGCCGGCGCGGTCGACCATGGTGCTCACGCAGGTCAGCGCGGTCAGGACGATCACGGCCAGGGTGTCCAGCAAGCGGGGGTGGCGGCGCCGCACGCGCTGCCAGAGGTCGGTCATTCTCGTGCTCTCCGAATCCAGGGATGCCCTGGCGGCACCCTTGGCCGGGGTTCTGCCAGTACGGTCGCCGGCCGCCGCCGCGGGGCGGTGACCGGCAGGCCGGGGGCCGTCGGCGCGCTGGTCGACGGCCCCCGGACGGGAGGGGAACGATCTAGACGCCGACGGAGTGCCGAACCGGTTCCGGCCGGGGCGCCGGGGTCTGGAGCCGGGCGCCCTCGACATCGATGTCGGGCAGGATCCGGTCCAGGCTACGCGGCAGCCACCAGGCCCTGCGCCCGAGCAGTGCCAGGGCGGCCGGCACGATCGCCATCCGGACCACGAAGGCGTCGAAGGCGACGGCGGCGGCGAGGCCGAGACCCATCATCTTGATCATCGGCTCGTTCATCCCGATGAAGCCGGCGAAGACGCTGATCATGATGAACGCGGCGGCGGTGACGACCCGGGCGTTGTGCCGGAAGCCGGTGACCACGGCCTCGCCGGGTTCCTCGCCGTGGACGTAGGCCTCGCGGATCCGGGTGACCAGGAAGACCTCGTAGTCCATGGCCAGGCCGAACACCACGCCCACCATGAAGATCGGCATCATGCTCATCACCGGACCGGTCTGATCGACTCCGATCAGCCCGGCCAGCCAGCCCCACTGGAAGACCGCGACGACCGCGCCGAGCGCGGCGGCCACCGACAGCAGGAAGCCGAGCGCCGCCTTGAGCGGGACGAGGACGGAGCGGAAGACCACCAGCAGCAGGACGACCGCCAGGCCGACGACGACGACGAGGTAGGGCACCAGCGCGTCGGTGAGCTTCTGGGAGACGTCGATGTTCATCGCGGTGGCACCGCTCACCAGAACGGTGGCGCCGGTGGCGGTCTTCAGGTCGGCCGCCTTGCCGCGGATGGCGTGGACCAGGTCCTTGGTCTCGGCGGCGGCCGGCCCGGTGGACGGCACGGCGGTGAGCACCGCGGTGTCACCGGTCCGGTTGAACATCGCGGGCGTGACCGAGACGACGCCCGGCAGACCGGAGACGGTCTTGGCGACCCGGTCGGCGGCGGCCTTGGGATCGGCCACCCCCTTGACGTCCACCAGGACGCTCAGCGGGCCGTTGAAGCCGGGGCCGAAACCGTCGGAGAGCAGGTCGTAGGCGCGCCGCTGGGTGGTGGAGGTCGGCTTGGACTCGTCGCCCGGCAGCCCCAGCCGCAGGTCGAGGGCGGGCGCGGCGAGAATGCCGAGGCCCAGCACGCCGCCCACCAGTACGGCCACCGGGCGGCGCAGCACGAAGCGGGCCCACCGGGCGCCACCGTTGGCCCGTTGCCGGACCGTGCCGCCGTTCCGTATCCGGCGGGGCAGGACGCGGCGGCCGAGGAAGCCGAGCAGGGCCGGCACCAGGGTCAGGGCGACCAGCACCGCGATCACGACCGTCCCGGCGGCGGCCATGCCCATCTTGGCGAGCACCGGGATGCCCACCACGGAGAGCCCGGCCAGCGCGATCACGACGGTGAGCCCGGCGAAGACCACGGCGGAGCCGGCCGTGCCGGCGGCCCGCGCGGCGGCCTCCCGGGGCTCGTGGCCCTCGGCGAGTTCGGCGCGGTAGCGGGACACGATGAAGACGGCGTAGTCGATGCCGACCGCGAGGCCGAGCATCATCGCCAGGGTGCTGGTGGTGCTGGAGAGGCCGAGCGTGCTGCCGAGCGCGGTGACCGCGGCGATGCCGAGGCCGACCCCGACCACCGCCGTCAGCAGCGGCAGTCCGGCGGCGGCGAGCGAGCCGAAAGTGATCAGCAGGACGAGGGCGGACAGCGCCATGCCGATGGCCTCGCTGCTGCCGCCCATCTCCGACTTGGGCAGCAGCGCGCTGCCGCCGATCTCGACCGTGAGGCCGGCGTCGCGGCCGTGCTGCGCGGCCTGTTCGAGGGCGTCCGTGGCGGCCGTCGACAGCGCGCCGGGCTTGGCGTCGTAGCCCACGGTCGCGTAGGCGGTGGAGCCGTCCTCGGAGACGGCGCCGGCCTGGAACGGGCTGACCGCGCCGGTGACCTGCTCACCGTGGGCGAGCTCGGCGACGGTCCGCTCGACCGCCTGCTGGTTCGCGGTGGCGGTGATCTTCTGCCCGGACGGTGCGACGAAGACCAGGCGGGCCGAGGCCCCGTCGGCCTTGGCGCCGGGGAAGCGCTCCTCCATGAGGTCGAAGGCCTTCTGCGCCTCCGTGCCCGGCATGGCGAAGCCGTCGTCGGGGGCGGCCGGCGCCTTGGCGGCCAGGACACCGGCGGTCGCCAGCAGCGCGACCCAGAGCAGGGTCACCAGGCGGCGCCGGAGAAAGGCCCATCGGCCCAGGCGGTACAGGAATGTGGCCACGGAAGAGCAGACTCCTTCGAAGGACGATCACAGTGCGCGCCGGGGCGCCCCCGGTGGCCTCGCGGCCCGGGTCGCCCGCAGCATGGCCATCCTCGGTCGGCCGGGGCCGTCGGGTCGTCCTCGCTCCGCAGACACTTTCCGTACTGCGCATGCAGTAGGAAGCGGTCCCGAACGGAGTACGGCGGGCCTCCCCCTACGGCGCCGCGCCCCCGGTCGCGTCACCCGGGCGGGCGGTGACGACGGGCCGTGGGCGACCGGGCGAAGTAGCGTGATGTGCCTGGCCTGACCCTTTTGTCCGGTCCGTCCAGATCCGACCCTTTTCGATGATGTGCTCATCCCGCTGCCGGAGGTGGCCCAATGGGGGTTCCAGCCGCTCGCATCGTGTTCGACGAGAGCGACCGTACGGCCGTCGCGGACGCGGTGACGGAGATCCTCGCCACCGGCGCGCTGACGCTCGGCCCGTGGACCGAGCGTTTCGAGCAGGCGTTCGCCGCCGAACACGGCGCCTCGCACGCGGTCGCCGTGGCCAGCGGCACGGCGGCCCTGGAGGTGGTGCTGCGCACCGTCGGCGTCCGGGACCGCGACGTCGTCGTCCCGGCCGTCACCTTCTACGCGACCGCGGGCGCCGTCGTCCACGCGGGCGGCCGGCCCGTCCTCGCGGACGTGGACCCGGCGACCTTCGCGCTCAGCCCCGAAACCCTGGAGGCGGCCCTCACCCCGGACACCGCCGCCGTGGTGCTGGTGCACATCGGCGGGCTGATCACACCCGAGGCGGACGCCCTGCGCGCGGTCTGCGACCGCCGGGGCATCCCGCTGGTCGAGGACGCGGCCCACGCCCACGGCAGCAGCTACCAGGGTCGGCCCGCCGGGTCGTTCGGCCTGGCCGGCGCCTTCTCCTTCTACCCGACCAAGGTCGTCACCAGCGGCGAGGGCGGCATGATCCTCACCGAGTCGGCCGAGCTGCGCGACGAGGCGCGGATCTACCGCGACCAGGGCAAGGGCTCGTTCACCACCAACCACCACGTCCGCTTCGGCGCGTCCTGGCGGATGAGCGAGCTGAACGCGGCCGCCGGCGCGGTGCACCTGCGCCGGCTCAAGGAGTTCGTGGAGACCAGGCGCGCGGTGGCCCAGCGGTACGACGCGGCGCTCGCCGGGCTGGACGGGCTGCGGACGGTGGCCGAACCGGCCGGCTGCCGCGGCAACTACTACAAGTACGTGGCGCTGCTGCCGCACGGCGTCGAACGCGCCGCGTTCAAGCGGACGGTGGCCGAGGAGTACGGCGTCCGGCTCTCCGGCGAGGTGTACGACCTGCCGCTGCACCTGCAGCCCGTGTTCGCGCCCTACCGGACGGCGCCGCTACCGGTGGCGGAGGACCTCTGCGCGCGGCAGATCTGCCTGCCGGTGCACTCCGACATGACCGCGGACGAGACCGACCAGGTGATCGAGGCGGTCTCGGCCGTCCACCGCCGGTTCGCGGGATGACCCCCGGGCGGCCGGTCCCCGGCAGGCCCGGGACCGGCCGCCCGCACCGACCGAAGAGACCGGACTAGGAGAGAGAACGTGCGCGTAGCCGTCACCGGGGGATGCGGATTCATCGGCTCACACGTCGTGGACCGGCTGCTGTCGGCCGGGCACGAGGTGCTCGCGGTGGACGCCACCGACAAGTACCTCAACCCCGACGCCGAGCACTCCCGTATCGACGTCCTCGACCTGCCCGCCCTGACCACCGCCCTCGACGGCAGCGAGGTGGTCTTCCACCTCGCCGCGATGGCCGACGTCGAACAGGTCTCCGCCGACCCGGTCCGGGCCGTGCGGACCAACATCGACGGCACCGCGACCGTCCTGGAGGCGGCCCGGCGCAGCGGCCTCAGCCGGACCGTACTGGCCAGCACCGTCTGGGTGTACGGCGCCGCGCTCGCCGGGGAGGGGCCGGAGGGCGAGGAGCAGGAGGTGGACGAGCACGTCCCGGTCGAGCTGGAGCGCAGCGGGCACCTGTACGTCGCCACCAAGCTCGCCGCCGAGATGCTGGTGCACAGCTACCGGGAGCTGTACGGGCGGCACTTCACCATCCTGCGCTACGGCATCCCGTACGGCCCGCGGATGCGCGACGAGCTGGTGGTGGCCCGGTTCGTGCAGGCGGCCCTGGCCGGGCGGCCGATCACCATCGCGGGCGACGGCCGGCAGAGCCGCAACTTCGTCTACGTGGAGGACCTCGCGGACGCCCACGTCCGCGCCCTCTCCCCCGCCGCCGAGGACCAGACCTTCGCGCTGGAGGGCTCGGCCGCGGTCTCCGTCCGGGACATCGCCGACACCGTCGACCGGTTGCTCGGACCGGTCACCATCTCGCACATCGAGGCGCGCGCCGCCGACTACGCCGGGCGCCGCATCTCGTCCGCCCAGGCGAAGCGGCTGCTCGGCTGGTCACCGCGGACCAACTTCGCCGACGGGGTGCGGCGGTACGCGGACTGGTACCGGGACACCACCGGCACCGGGCCCGACCCGTCCTGAGCCGGGGCGCCGCCGTGCCACACGCCCTGCTGGTCTCCGGTTCGCTCGGCCAGGGGCACGACGTGATGGCCCAGGCGTGCGCGGACTCGCTGCGGGCCCGGGGCTGGACGACGTCCACGGTCGACGCGATGGCGCTGCTCGGGCAGCGCGCGGGCGCGGCCGGGGAGGCGGTCTTCCGGCGGCTGCTCGACCTGCCAGGGGTGTACGACGCCCTCCACTTCTCGGCGCTGCGGCCGGGCGCGCGGCTCGCGCTGCTGGCCGACGCGGCGGCGCGGGCCCGGCTGGTGCCGGCCCTGCGGGAGCTGGTCGCGCGGCAGCGCCCGGAGCTGGTGGTGTCGGTGTTCGCGACCGCGAGCTCGGCGGTGAACCGGTTGCCGGGGCGGGGGTTCCGGCATCTGGTGCTCTGCACGGACGTGACGCCGCACCGGCTCTGGGTGCAGGACGGCACCGACCTGTTCCTGGTCACCTCCGAGGTCGCCGCGTGCGCGGTGCGGCGCTACCGGCCGGACGCGGCGATCGCCGTACTGCCGGCACCGCTGCGCGCGCCGTTCTACCGCCCGCCCGGGCGGGCGGCGGCGCGGGCCGGGCTGGGCGTGCCGGCGGACGCCCGGTGCGTGCTGCTGATGTCCGGCTCCTGGGGCCTCGGCCCGCTCGCCCGCACGGCGGCCGCTCTCGCCGACGCCGGGCCGCACGTGCTGGCCGTGGCCGGACGCAACCGGGAGCTGGAGCGCCGGCTGCGCCGGGCCGCCGACGGCCGCCCCCGTCTGCACCCGTTCGGGTACACCGACCGGATCCCCGCCCTGATGGCCGCCGCCGACCTGGTGGTGACCAGCTCCGGCGACACCTGCAGCGAGGCCCGCGCACTGGGCCGGCGCCTGCTGCTGCTGGACGTCGTCCAGGGCCACGGCCGCGACAACCTGCAGCACGAACTGGAGCTGGGCCACGCCGACGTCACCTCCGCCCGCCCCGCCGAGGTCGTCCGGAGCGCCCTCGCCGCCCTGGCCCGCCCCGCCCCGGCCCCGTCACCCGGCGCCTCCCCCGAAGCCTGGCGGACGGGCTTCGCGGCGGCCCTGGAACGGGTGGGCCTGGCGGCGGAGTAGCGGGGGACGCCCGGTCCGGCACCGCACGACACCGCTGAGACCGACGGGCGCCGCTTCAGCTCGGTGGTCATGGCAATTCTTCCGGTGACGCCGTGGGCCGGTTCGGCTGCACGAGGTGTACGGCCACGCCGTCAGGTGTGCTGTTGGAGGAAGGCCGCGAGTTCGGCGTTGTAGGCGTCGGGGTCGGCGTTCCAGGAGCCGGTGTGGCCTGCTCCTTCCACGGTGACGAGTCTGACCTGGTCGGGCCAGTCGTGGGCGAATTCGGCGCTGGTGGCGTACGGCACGACGGTGTCGCCGGTGCCGTGGAAGAGCAGGACCGGTTGCTTGGGGCCGCCGGTGCGCCGGTTGGCGGCCAGGACGTCGACATCGCGGAAGTCCACGTCCGCGCGCAGGCCGACGATCACGGTTTCCAGGGCGGCGACCGGTGAGGGCAGGCCAAGGCCGGTGACGATGGTGTCGAGGGCCGCGCGGTAGTCGAGGGCGGGTGAGTCGAGGATGACGGCGCGCACGGCGCTGGTGTCGGCGGCACGCTGGAGGTAGGTCTCGACGATGCCTCCGCCCATGGAGTAGCCCAGCAGGACGACGCCGGTGGCCCCGTGGTCGCGGGCGTAGCGGACGGCGGCGTCGAGGTCGCGCCACTCGGTGTCGCCGAAATGCCGGGTGTTGCTGCTGTCCTGGGGCGCGCCGGGGTCGTTGCGGTAGGTGATGTCGAGGACGGGGTGGCCGAGGTCGTGCAGTTGGGGCATGGTGCGCAGTCCTGCGGCGCGGCCGGCGCCGAGGCCGTGGACCTGGATGGCCCAGGTGGTACCGGTGGCGGGAAGGAACCAGGCGGGCATCGGGCCGAGTTCGCCGGGGTAGGTGACGTCCTGGTAGCCGAGTCCGATGGCCTGTCGGGGGTCGGTGGCCCAGACGGTGACGATGATCTTTGCCTTGGCGCCCGGGGTGGGCGGGGTGCCGGCGGTGAGTGCGCGGGTGACGGTGTCGCCGTCGGAGGCGAGGACGGGCCCGAGGGTGCCGTGGTGGCGCTGGTCGGTTCCCTTGTCCTGCCAGATCAGGCCGTAGGTACCGGCGTAGCGGCTGTCCGTGGTGGCGGGGAGGGTCACCGTGCCCGGGGCGGAGGCGACGATGTGGGTGTTGAGCGGGGTGTCGTCCATGGGGCGGACGAGTCTGCCCGCGGCCAGCCAGAGCAGGCCAGCGGTGGCGCCGAGCGCGAGGACGAGGGCGCCCGCGAGGCCGGCCAACAGGCGCCGGCGCAGCCGGGAACGGCGGGTTCGGCGGCCGGGAGCGGTCGGGCCGGGAGCGGGGGGCTCGGGTGGCACGGCGGACACGGGCTCGTGCGGGGCGTGGTCGCGGGGCATGGCTGGTGACGGTTCCCGGTTCATGAGTGCTTCAGGGTGGTGGGGCCGGCGGTGAGGGTGAGAGCGAGGCCGGCCGGGGTGACGGTGAGGGCGGTGGGCTTGAGGCCGAGCGGGTAGTCGGCGGACTGCTTCTTGGCGGTGAGGCGCTCGTTGATCCGGTCGAGCTGGGGTCCGGTGACGGTTCGGCCGAGAAACTGGAGGGCGGTGGCGGTGATGGTGACGCGGCCCTCGGTGAGTGCGGGCTTGAGGGTGAGTCGACCGGTGCCGCCGGCTCCCAGGCCGAGTTCGATCGTGCCGGCGGCAGGGTCGGTGCGGGCGGTGCCGACGGGCAGGCTCTGGCCCCCGTCGCGGACGGCGGCCGCCAGGGCGTCCGCGGGGATCGTGATGTCCGCCTTCACGTCGGCCGCGCTGGGCGCGGGCTCGGCGATGCGCACGTCGTTCATCGTGATGCGCGCCGAGGCGCCGCTCAGACCGCCGAGGCGGGCATTGTCGGCGCTCAGCGTGACGTGCTCCAGGTGCCGGTCGAGGATCTTGAGCAGGGCCGGACCGCTGCCGGTGTCGACCTTCACCTGAGTGCCGAGGGCCTTCGTCGTGCTGTCGGTGATCCGGCTCTCCAGCACGTGCCCGGCGACGGCCTCCGCCCCGGCGGCGAGCACCAGGAGCGCGGCCACGGGCACTGCGACAGCGCGCACGATCCGGCCGCGCCGGGTGGCCGGGCGCAGGAGGCGGCGCGGACGGCTCGGCGGGCGGGCGGGTGTGCGGGCCGGTACGGGGCGGCGGGTCATGGTCTTCCTCGGGTGGGCTCGGGGCGGCTGACGGTCCGCGGCTCGGCGGGTGTCGCGGTGCGGGTACGGGCGAGGAGCGCCGCGGCGGCGGTGACCAGGACGGCCGTGACGGCGGCGCCGGCGACCACGAGCGCCGTCGGGTCCGTGACCACCGGTGCCCTCCTTCGTTCCGGGCCCGCCGGTCGGCGGGCCCGGAAGCAGGCTGCACCGGGGCTGCAAGTGGGAGGTTCGGCTTCTGTTCGGGGCGTGTAAGGATCACGGCCGCCGCCCGGGGCCGGCTCATCGCGCGCGTTAGCATCGAACAGTTCGAGACCACGGCCGGAGCGTGCGCGGTGGCGGGCACGGGAGAAAACTGCGATGACACCAAGCAAGGGCCTCGTCCTGGTCGTGGAGGACGAGCGTCACATCGCCGACCTCCAGCGCCTCTATCTCACCCGTGAGGGCTTCGGCGTCCACACCGAGCACGACGGCGCGGCCGGTCTCGCCGCCGTGCGGCGGCTCCGGCCGGTGGCGGTCGTCCTCGACATCGGCCTGCCCGGTCTGGACGGCACCGAGTTCTGCCGGCGCATGCGCGCCGCCGAGGACTGGACACCGGTCATCCTGGTCACCGCGCGCGACGAGGAGGCCGACCGGATCCTCGGTCTGGAGCTCGGCGCCGACGACTACGTCACCAAGCCGTTCTCACCGCGTGAACTCGTCGCCCGCGTCAAGGCGGTCCTGCGCCGGACCGCGGGGCCGCAGACAGCCGGCGTGCACAGCGTGGGGCGTCTGCGTCTGGACTCGCTGCGCCGAACCGTGCACCGCGACGGTGAGCCGCTGGAACTGACCACCACCGAGTTCAACCTGCTCGCCCACCTGCTGGCCCGGCCGGGCCAGGTCTTCGGCCGCGATCAACTGCTCTCCCAGGTCTGGGGGTACGCCGACTACCGCGACAGCCGGGTCGTCGACGTCTACGTCTCCCAGCTGCGCGCCAAGCTCGGCGACGCCAGCCCGATCCGGACCGTACGCGGCGTCGGCTACAGCGCCCAGGAGAGCGGCCGATGAGGCGTCCGTCCGTCCGTGCTCCCGGGGGTTCGCTGACCGGCAACCTGGTCCTGCTCACCACCGTCGTGGCGACCGTGGCGGTGCTGCTGGCCGGGTTCGCGGCCTGGCGCACGGCCCGTTCCAACGCCGAGGCCCAGTACCGGGAACGGCTCACCCGGCAGGCCGCCGTGCTGTCCGTCGCCCCCAACCTCTCCGTGCTGCTGCTCGACCAGGCGCAGCGGCTGACCGGCGCCACCGGTGTCCGGGTCGCGGTGATCGCCCCCGACGGCCAGGTGGCGGGCCCATCGGCGGAGGCCGTCACCCCGAGGGACCGGGACGCCCTGCTGGCCGGTGAGGACATCTCCACCACGGCCGTGCTCAGCGGTGTGCGGGTCCTCGTGGAGGGCCGCCCGGCACGCGACGGCGCCGTGGTCCTCGCCCAGCCCTTCACCGAGGTCGACGCCGCCGCCGACCGCATCCGCGCCGGCCTCACCGTCCCCCTGATCGCCGGGCTGCTCGGGGCGGCGCTGGCCGGCACCCTCCTCGCCCGGCGTATCGCCCGGCCCCTGGTCGGCGCCGCCGCCGTCGCCCACCGGCTCGCGGGCGGCGAACGCGCCCTGCACTGCCCGGTACACGGCCCCGCCGAGGCCCGCGAGGTCGCCCGCGCCCTCAACACCCTCGGCACCGCCCTCGAACACAGCGAGGGCCGCCAGCGTGCGTTCCTCACGTCCGTCTCCCACGAGATCCGCACCCCCCTCACCGCACTCCGGGGCTACGCCGAGGCCCTCGCCGACGGCGTGGTCGAACCCGGACAGCAGGAGGAGGTCGGACGGATCCTCCTGGCCGAGACCAGGCGTCTGGACCGCTTCGTCACCGACCTCCTCGAACTCGCCCGCCTCGACGCCGACGACTTCCGCATCACCCGTGAACCCACCGACCTCGGCGCCCTCGTCCAGGAGACCGCGCGAGCCTGGACCCAGCAGGCGCGGCAGCAGGGGCTGCACCTGAGCCTGGAACACCCCGACGAACCGGTGATCGCGGCCACCGACGCGTTCCGCGTCCGCCAGCTCCTCGACGGCCTCCTCGCCAACGCCGTCCGCCACACGCCGCCCGGCGCACCCGTCGTGCTGGCCCTGCGACGGACCGACACCGGCCGGGCGGAACTGCAGGTCCGCGACGGCGGCCCCGGCCTCACCGACGACGACGTCCGCATCGCCTTCCAGCCCGGCACCCTGCGCGACCGCTACACCGCCACCCGCCCCACCGGTACCGGCCTCGGCCTGGCCATCACCCACCGCCTCACCGAACGACTCGGCGCCGTCATCACCCTCCGCGGCCACGGCCCCGAAGGCGGCGCCCACTTCACCATCACCCTCCCTGAAGGGGTCTGACCGCTGTACGACGGAGGAAAGCCGAAGCCGGTGCGCCTGTTCTCACCTCGGCGCCGCGAACGCGGCCCGGACGATCCACGTGCTCCACACGTTCGGGCTCCTGCCCGCCGGCTGCCCCGGCCTCCTGTAGGTGTCAAGCGTTGTGCTCGGGAGTGTCATGAATCAGGTGGACACCCTGATCAAGGGAGACACTGATGAGCTCGCTGACGGATCACCAGATCGGGTCGGTTCCTGACGGAACGG
>NZ_JBIVRD010000033.1:0-100736 GCF_044755565.1 Kitasatospora sp. NPDC092286
CGGCGACGACGATCTTCGCGGAGGTGGTGGCGCGGGTGGGGGCGGCCGCGTTAGAGCTTGCGAAGTCCACTGAGGACCCTTTCGAGCAGCGTGACATCGGGCGTTCCGCCCGACTCGCCCGCGGCGGCGGGCTGGTGGATGGCGACGAGGCCGGCCTCGGCCAGGTCGGCCACGAGGATGCGGGCCACACCGAGTGGCACGCCGGCCAGTGCGGAGATCTCCGCGATGGACTTGACCTCACGGCAGAGGCTGACGATCCGGGTGTGCTCCGGCAGCAGGCCGCCGGTCCGGTCGGCCGAGGCGGTGGTCGAGATCAGCGCCTCGATGGCGAGCTGGTACCGGGGCCTGGTACGGCCTCCGGTCATCGCGTACGGGCGGACCAGCGGCTGCTGCTCGTAGCCGTCGGACTGCTGCCCGCCGTAGCCGCTGCCGTACCCACTGCCGTACGAGCCGGCGGGTGTCGAAGGCGGGGTCATGGGTCCTCCTTGTGCTGCAGCCTTGGGCAGCCGGTTCCAGCTGGGGCGGTGCCAGCCGAGGCGAAATCAGCTGCCTGAGGGTAGCTGAGGGTGAGACGCCGGGCCTGGTCGGGTCAGACCCGGCGGGGAGGTGGGACGGGGGGATGTCCGCTCAGTGCAAAAGACTGCCCTGAAGCTCTGCGCGGAGTGCGGGGGTGAGGACGGCGCCGGCCCGGTCGACGAGCAGGGCCATTTCGTATCCGACGAGGCCGATGTCGGAGTCGGGGGAGGCGAGTACGGCGAGGGCGGAGCCGTCGCTGACCGCCATGAGGAAGAGGAATCCGCGTTCCATCTCGACGACGGTCTGGTTGACCTCGCCGCCCTCGAAGATCCGGCTGGCGCCGGAGGTGAGGGAGGTGAGGCCGGAGGCGACGGCGGCGAGCTGGTCGGCGCGGTCGCGGGGGAATCCCTCGGACATGCACAGCAGGAGGCCGTCCGCGGAGACCACCACCGTGTGCGACACCCCGGGGGTGTTGTCCACGAAATTGGTGATCAGCCAGTTCAGGTTCTGTGCGGCCTGGCTCATCTGATTCAACTCAACGCTCCTGATGATCTGCGCCGTTGCCGTCTTCCCGGCCTCCGAAACCGTCGAAGCCGGGCTGCTGGACACCATGGTTGAAGCCCGCCGGGTTGCCCTGGCCGGCCTGTTCCGCACCGGCCCGGCGGCCCTGCTGGATGCCGCGCCGCAGGTTGGTCAGCCGGCCGCGCACCTCCTCGGGGGCGCGGGAGACCTGCGGACCGGTCAGCGGGGACGCCTCGGCGGTGCCGGAGACCAGGTTGGCCTGCGGGGTCCGCCGGGGGAGGCCGGACATGGTGACGCCACTGGTGGAGGGCTCGCGGACCTGCTCGGCCCGGCGCCAGCGCTCGTCGTTCGCGGACGGGCGCCACGGGGCGTCGTCCGGACCGGCCGGCTGGCCCGGCTGCGGCTGCGGCTGCTGAGCCTGTTCGGCCTGCTGGGCCTGCTGGGCCGGAGCCTGCTGGGCCTGGGCCTGCTGACCCGGTGCCGGCTCCTGGAAGCCCGGCGCGGTCGTCCCGGGCCGGCGCGGCTGGTACGAGCGGGCCCGGCCGTCCTCGCGGGCCCACGACTGCCCGTCCTGCCCGAAGTCCGGCAGACCGCCCTGGGCACCGCCCTCGGACGGGCCGGTCGGCAGCGCCATCGGCTCCTGGCGGAACTGCTCCTGCCGGACCGGCTCGGGCCGCGCCTGCTCCTGGCGGACCGGCTCCGGACGGGGCGGGGTCGGCACGTTCGGCAGCACCGGCTCGACCAGGCCGAGGCCCAGCGGGTCACGCGGGTCGATCTCGCTGGCCTCGAAGCGCGGCCGGGCGAACTGCGCGGTGCTCTCCATCGACGACGGCTCGGCCGACGGCAGCGGCTGGGCCTGCTGCGGCGGCTGCGGCTGGAACTGCTGCGGCGGGAGCTGCGGCTGCTGGGCGCGCTGCGGCGCCTCCGGGCCGGGGCCGGGACGCTGCGGCCGGCGCGGCCCCTGCGGAGCCTGGCCGCCCGGGGCACCCGGTCCCTGCGGAGCCTGCCCCGGCTGGCGGCGCTGCGGCAGCCCGTCCTGCGGGCGGTTGCCCGGACGGGCCCCCTGGCCCTGCGGCCCGCCGGGTCCACCCGGACGGCCCGGCTGGTCGGCCCAGCCGTGCTGCGGCTGCTCGGCGGTCCGGGCACCGGGCCCGCCGTCGAACTCGGCGCGCGGACGCTCCTGGCCGGGGCGGCCGCCGTCGGCGGGCCGGCCCTGAGCGGGCTGCGGCCGGCCGGGCTGCTGGCCGCCGCGGCGCGGCAGACCGCCCGGGCCGCCCTGCGGCGGGCCCTGCCAGCCCGGGCCCTGCGGGGGCAGACCGCCCTGCTGGTTCGGTGCCGGCTGGCCCTGCGGCTGCTTGCCCTGCGGCTGCTGGCCCTCGCGAAGCGACTGGCCGGCCTGCCGGGTCGGCAGACCGCCACCGTTGCGGCCGCCCTGCCCGGGCCGGCCACCCGGGCCGGCGGGCGCACCCGGCGCACCCGGGCCCGCCTGGCCGCCGGGGCCGCCCTGGCCGAGCTGCGGACGGCCCTGCGGGGCACCGCCCGCCGGGCCCTGGCCGAGCGCGGCCGGGCCGCCGTTCGGGCCGCCGTTGGGGTTGCCGGGCATCTGGCGCTGCTGACGCGGCGTCGGGGCGGCCCCGCGCTGCTGCTTGGCCTGCGCGGAGCCGGGCCGGCCGGCGCCGCGGCGGTCGGCCGAGTTGGTGACGTCCACCGGGAGCATGACCAGCGCGGTGGTGCCGCCGGAGTCGCTGGGGCGCAGCTGGATCCGGATGCCGTGACGCAGCGACAGGCGGCCGACCACGAACAGGCCCATGCGACGGGAGACCGAGACGTCCACGGTCGGCGGGCTGGCCAGCCGCTCGTTGATGTCGGCGAGGTCGTCGGGGCTCAGGCCGATGCCGGTGTCGTGGATCTCGACCAGCACCCGGCCGTCCGGCAGGGCGTGGCCGGTGACCCGGACCCGGGTCTGCGGGCTGGAGAACGAGGTGGCGTTCTCCAGCAGCTCGGCGAGCAGGTGGACGAGGTCGTTGACGACGCGGCCGGCGACCTCGGCCGACGGCACCGTGGCGAGCTCGATGCGTTCGTACTGCTCCACCTCGGAGGCGGCGGCGCGGAGCACGTCGACCAGCGGGACCGGGCGGGTCCAGCGGCGGCCCGGGTCCTCACCGGCGAGGACGAGGAGGTTTTCGCCGTTGCGGCGCATACGGGTCGCGAGGTGGTCCAGCTTGAAGAGGTTGGCCAACTGGTCCGGGTCGGCCTCGCGGCTCTCCAGCTCGGAGATGAGCGACAGCTGGCGCTGGATGAGGCCCTGGCTGCGGCGCGAGAGGTTGGTGAACATCGCGTTGATGTTGCCGCGCAGGAGGGCCTGCTCGGCGGCGAGGCGGACGGCCTCGCTGTGCACCATGTCGAAGGCGTGCGCCACGTGGCCGATCTCGTCGGCGGAGTCGACGCCGACGGGCTCGACGGTGACGTCGACGTCGTGCGGGTCGCTCTCGGAGAGCGTCTTGACCAGCTCGGGCAGCCGCCGCTCGGCGACGTCCTCGGCCGCGGCCTGCAGCCTGGTCAGCGAGCGCACCATCGAGCGGGCGATCAGACCGGCGCCACCGAGGGCGACGAGCAGCACCAGGGCGACGGCGGCACCGATGATCAGGGCCTCGGTGTCGGCGGCGGACTGGAGGTCCTGGGCCTTGCCGTCCAGGTCCTCGATCAGCTTGCTCTCGATCCGCCGCTCGGCGGTGATCTTGGCGCTGGCCTTCTCATACCAGTCCTTGTAGGAGACCGGGTCGGTCTGCTGGATACCGCTCTGCTGGAGGATCGAGCGCGCGTAGCGGTCGGCGTCGGCGACCACCGAGTTGTAGCTGAGCTGGCCGCGCAGGTTGTCCAGGTCGTGCGAGGTGTAGATGTTGTTGAAGCTGGTGAGCGCGTTGTCGTAGGAGGCGCGCAGGCGGATACCGAAGGACTCGTCGCTCAGGCTGAGGTTCGGGGCCTTCGGGTTGGCGAGCGCGGCGCTGATCAGGGCGCGCTGCTGCGAGGTGGTGTTCTTGGCCAGCGAGAACTGCTGGAGGGCGCGGGTGGCGCGGACCAGGTCCTTGTTGTTGGAGCCGAGCGCGATGTCCTGGGTGATCGACAGCAGGTCGCGGATGATCACGTCGTAGGCCGTGATCGTCGACTGGATGTTCTGGTTGTTCTGGTACGGCGTGTTGCGCGCGTCCGAGATCGAGTTCAGGTCCTTGCGGATCTGGAAGAGCAGCGCCTTGCCGCCGGAGAGTTCCAGGTTCTCGAACTTCTCCGAGGAGGCGGTGAAGGTGCGGCTCAGATCGTCGGTCTTCTTGCGGGCGGCGACGATGTCGTCGTCGAGCGGGGCGGCCGGGTCGTGGGTGATCGGCCCGGCGCTGATGTCCCGCTCGTTCTGCAGGGCGTCGGCGAGGTTGGTCGCCTTCTTGGCCAGATCGGAGAGGTTGGCCATCTGGGCGAGCTGCTGCGAGGCCTCGAGCGAGGTCTGGATGCGCAGGCCACCGAGGACGAGGGCGACGAGCACGGGCAGGGCGAGCAGGGCGATCAGGCGGGTACGGATCCGCCAGTTGCGCAGCGCCAGCCGGCTCATGCCCTTGGCGCGCCGGCGGGTGAGGGTCTTGCGGAGCTTGTCCCGGGTCGACTTCCGGTCCTGCTGCCCGTCGTCCTCCTGCCGGCCGGAGTCGGGGCCACCGGAGCCAGGGTGGCCGGAGTCGGGGCCACCGGGGCCGGGCCGGCCGGGCGCCTCGAGGGCCGGTTCGGCCGGGCCGCCGGGCGCTACCGCCTGCTGGGGGCCTGCTGTGGGCTCACGCGACTCCGGGTCACCCGCGGCGCCGCTACCCCTTTTGAAACGTCCCTGCACTGGCGTCGCAACCTCTGGACCGGGCGTCCCGCCGCGTCGCCGCAGCCTGGACGGTGTGGAGTTTCCATCCGCACCCCGGCCGGTCCGGGAGAGCGGGTCGCCGGGGTGGACTGCTCCCTACCCACGGTCCGTGGCATTCCAGCACAGCGGCGGAATCCCAACAAGGGCCGACAGGGCACCCCGCGTGGCGCTACCGAACGCGCGCATGACTTCACTGACTGTGTGCCAACCGGACCGGAATACCGCCTTTTTCGGACACTCGCCGGATACATGCCAACCTGACCCGAGATCAACAAGAGTCACAGAGCTTCCCGAATGCCCGTTATTTCCGGTATGTCGGCAAAATCTGATGCAGCGATATGTCGGATATAAGAGAATTGCTCTTCAATTTGTGAGCAAAATCACAGGTGAATGTGTAGCTTTGGTCACGGTGGCTGTGGAAAGAGATCCGTAATCTGGCTGCATCCGGAGCACGGCCCCGATCAGCCTGCCCAGAATCCCCCGAATCACTCAGGCCGGCGTCGATTCCCCGTGGACGCGCCGGGCCGCGACCCCGAGGTGCTGACGCGATGTCCCAGGCGAAGAAGGCCGCCACCAAGTCCACGCTGTCCTGCCGCTCCACGGCGAACCCGCGCCGGACCACGCTGGCCTCGGTCGAGGACTTCAGCAAGATCCCCGGCGCCCGCCGGGCGGAGCAGGTCGTCGTCTACTCCACCGAGCTGCCGGCCAGCACGGCCAACCCGCGCCGCACCACGCTGATGGTCGCGCCGGTGGCCGCCGTCCCGCAGGACTGACCGGACCCGCTTCGCCGAAGGGCGTCGCGGCCGCACCCCACCGTGCGGCCGAGGCGCCCTTCGGCGTCCCCGGGCAGGCCCGGCGCGGGCCGGACGCAACCGCGCTGAACAGGGGCAAAGCGGTCAGCCGGGGGCTCACGCGATAGCCTGGACGACGATTGAGCGGGGCCGGGCCCAACGGGCGCGGCGCCCACCAGCGCCCGGGCGCGCCCCGGGCGGCCGACGAAGCGAGGGGTAGCCCAGCCGTGCGCATTGCCAGGTTTTCCGTCCGGGAGGGGAGCCCTGCCGCCGGCAGCGTCTCCTTCGGCGTGGTCGAGGGCGACCCCGCCCAGCCCGAGTCACTGGTCGTCCACGCCCTGGCCGGCCACCCCTTCGGGCAGCCCCAGCCGACCGGCGAGAGCTACCGCTTCCAGGACGTGCGGCTGCTCAGCCCGATGCTGCCCAACAAGATCATCGCGGTCGGCCGCAACTACGCGGCGCACGCGGCCGAACTCGGCAACGACGTCCCGGACGTCCCGCTCACCTTCTTCAAGCCGTCCACCTCGGTGATCGGCCCGACCGAGTCGATCGCCTACCCGCCGTTCTCCTCGGACGTCCACTACGAGGCCGAACTGGCCGTGGTGATCGGCCGGATGTGCCGCGAGGTCCCGCTGGACCGGGTGCCCGAGGTGATCCTCGGCTACACCTGCGCCAACGACGTCACGGCGCGGGACGTCCAGCAGCGCGAGGGCCAGTGGGCCCGCGCCAAGGGCTTCGACACCGCCTGCCCGCTCGGCCCGTGGATCGAGACCGACCTCGACCCGGCCGACCTCGCCATCACCTGCACGGTCAACGGCGAGCCGCGGCAGACCGGCCGCACCTCCCTGATGGTCCGCTCGGTCGCCGAGCTGATCGTCCACATCTCCGAGGCCATGACGCTGCTGCCCGGCGACGTCATCCTCACCGGTACACCCGCTGGGGTGGGCCCCCTCAACGTCGGCGACCAGGTCGCCGTCTCCATCGAAGGCATCGGCACTCTCACCAACAAGGTGATCAAGCGTGGCTAACACCGACCCCACCGTCCGGGTCCGTTTCTGTCCGTCCCCGACCGGGAACCCGCACGTGGGCCTGGTCCGTACCGCCCTCTTCAACTGGGCCTTCGCCCGCCACAACGGCGGCACGCTGGTCTTCCGGATCGAGGACACCGACTCCGCCCGCGACTCCGAGGAGTCGTACAACCAGCTGCTCGACGCCATGCGGTGGCTCGGCTTCGACTGGGACGAGGGCCCGGGGACCGGCGGCCCGCACGAGCCGTACCGGCAGTCGCAGCGGATGGACATCTACGCCGACGTCGCCCGCCGCCTGCACGAGGCCGGCCACGCCTACTACTGCTACTGCAGCACCGAGGAGCTGGACGCCCGCCGCGAGGCCGCCCGCGCGGCCGGCCGGCCCTCCGGCTACGACGGCCACTGCCGGGACCTGACGGACGATCAGATCGCCGTCTACAAGCTGGAGAAGCGCGAGCCCATCCTGCGCTTCCGGATGCCCGACACCACCATCAGCTTCGACGACCTGGTGCGCGGCACGCTCACCTTCGAGCCGGAGAACGTGCCGGACTACGGGATCGTCCGGGCCAACGGCGCGCCGCTCTACACCCTGGTCAACCCGGTGGACGACGCGCTGATGAACATCACCCATGTGCTGCGCGGCGAGGACCTGCTCTCCTCGACCCCCCGCCAGATCGCGCTGTACGCGGCGCTCGCCGAGATCGGTGTCGGCGACGGCAGCACCCCGCGCTTCGGCCACCTGCCGTACGTGATGGGCGAGGGCAACAAGAAGCTCTCCAAGCGGGACCCGCAGGCCTCGCTCAACCTGTACCGCGAGCGCGGCTTCATCCGTGAGGGCCTGCTCAACTACCTGTCCCTGCTGGGCTGGTCGCTCTCCGCGGACGACGACATCTTCAGCGTGGAGCAGCTGGTCGAGGCGTTCGACATCGCGGACGTCAACGCCAACCCGGCCCGCTTCGACCTGAAGAAGTGCGAGCACGTCAACGCCGAGCACCTGCGCCGGCTGGCCCCGGAGGACTTCGTCCGCCGGCTGGTGCCGTACCTGCAGGCCCCCGGCCTGCTCCCGGCCGAGCCGACCGCCGCGCAGCTGGAGCTGCTGGCCAAGGTGGCACCGCTCACCCAGGAGCGGATGGTCGTGCTGAGCGAGATCGTCAACATGGCGGGCTTCCTCTTCGTCGACCCGGCCGACTTCACGCTCGACCCGGACGACGCGGCCAAGGTGCTCACCGCGGACGCCCGCCCGGTGCTGGAGGCCAGCATCAAGGCACTGGAGGCGCTGGAGGACTTCTCCCCGGAGCCGATCCAGGCGGCGCTGCGCGAGGCGCTGGTGGAGGGGCTGGGCATCAAGCCCAAGTTCGCCTTCACGCCGCTGCGGGTGGCCGTCACGGGCCGGCGGGTCTCCCCGCCGCTGTTCGAGTCGATGGAGCTGCTCGGGCGCCCCGAGACGCTGCGTCGGCTGACCGCCGCCCTGGCGGCCGTTCCGGCCGCCTGAGGCAGCCTCCGAGCAGGTCGCGGGCCCGGCTTCAGGCCGGGCCCGCGGCGTTCCCGGCCCGGCCTGCGGTTATCGATTTTGGAGCCGCGCCCGGCATCGGGTAATGTTCTTTCTGCGCCGCCCGGGAGGGAACGGCGAGGGACCAGAAACCTCGTCAGGACCAAGCAGGCGGAGCAGCGCCGAGCAAGACCCCGTCAGGGGGTTGAACTCCGGTGGGGTATGGTGTAATTGGCAGCACGAGTGATTCTGGTTCATTTAGTCTAGGTTCGAGTCCTGGTACCCCAGCGCAGTACCCTTGCAGTAACCGCAGTGCCCAGCAGTACCGAAGCAGTACAAGCCCCCGTTGTGTAGCGGCCTAGCACGCTGCCCTCTCACGGCAGTAGCGCCGGTTCGAATCCGGTCGGGGGTACTGATCCCGCAAGGGATCGCCAAGAAAGCCCCCGTTGTGTAGCGGCCTAGCACGCTGCCCTCTCACGGCAGTAGCGCCGGTTCGAATCCGGTCGGGGGTACCAGAGCAGGAAGGCCGGTGGGCTCGCCCATCGGCTGAATGCTTTGTTGGGGTATGGTGTAATTGGCAGCACGAGTGATTCTGGTTCATTTAGTCTAGGTTCGAGTCCTGGTACCCCAGCCAGAAATAAAAGCCCCGGAGATCCGGGGCTTTTGCGTTTTCCGGAGCGGCCTTCCCCGGTGGCTTTCCCGGGGCGCCCCGACCCCGGGTGACTTTCCCGGGCGCAGCGGAAAAGGGCCCGTACCGGAGTTTCCGGTGCGGGCCCTTTCCGTTGTCCGCCGGTGCCGCTCAGCCGCGGCGGAGTGCCTCGGTGAGGCGGTTGGCGGCCTCGATGATGGCCTGGGCGTGCAGCCGGCCCGGGTGGCGGGTCAGGCGCTCGATCGGGCCGGAGACGGAGACGGCGGCCACCACGCGGTTGGAGGGGCCGCGGACGGGCGCGGAGACGGACGCCACGCCCGGCTCGCGCTCGCCGATGGACTGGGCCCAGCCGCGGCGCCGGACGCCGCTCAGCGCGGTGGCGGTGAAACGGGCGCCCTGGAGGCCGCGGTGGAGCCGCTCGGGCTCCTCCCAGGCCAGCAGGACCTGGGCGGCCGAGCCGGCCTTCATCGGCAGGGTGCTGCCGACCGGGACGGTGTCCCGCAGACCGGAGAGCCGCTCGGCGGCGGCTACGCAGATCCGCATCTCGCCCTGCCGGCGGTAGAGCTGTGCGCTCTCGCCGGTGACGTCGCGCAGGTGGGTCAGGACCGGGCCCGCGGTGGCGAGCAGCCGGTCCTCGCCCGCCGCGGCGGAGAGTTCGGAGAGACGGGGGCCGAGGATGAACCGCCCCTGCATGTCCCTGGTGACCAGACGGTGGTGTTCGAGTGCGACGGCGAGTCTGTGGGCTGTGGGCCGCGCCAGACCGGTGGCGGCGACCAGCCCCGCCAACGTGGCGGGGCCCGACTCCAGTGCGCTCAGCACCAGAGCGGCCTTGTCGAGAACGCCGACGCCGCTAGAGTTGTCCATGCCCTAAGACTGCAGTCTCATTCCGCGAGACGCAAGTTCAATCTTCCGGGAAAAGCGCCACTCTGGAGAGAGCAGCCCGGGAGACGTCCAGGATGCGGCCTCGACAGAGCGTCCGCATGGTGGACACCGATCCGGCGTGCAGGTCGCGCGGCGCAAGCCTCACAGGGCGGCGAAAGCACTGACCTCGACGACACGAGAAGGCCGGCAACGCGGCCGGCTGGAGGGAACCCGATGGGACGGACACTCGCAGAGAAGGTCTGGGACGACCACGTCGTGCGGCGCGCGGAGGGCGAGCCCGACCTGCTCTACATCGACCTGCACCTGCTGCACGAGGTGACCAGCCCGCAGGCCTTCGACGGCCTCCGGCTGGCCGGACGCACGGTCCGCCGCACCGATCTCACGATCGCCACCGAGGACCACAACACCCCGACCCTGGACATCGACAAGCCGATCGCCGACCCGGTCTCCCGGGTACAGCTGGAGACGCTGCGCCGCAACGCCGCCGAGTTCGGGGTGCGGATCCACTCGCTGGGCGACATCGAGCAGGGCGTCGTCCACGTGGTCGGCCCGCAGCTCGGCCTGACCCAGCCCGGCACCACCGTCGTCTGTGGGGACTCTCACACCTCCACCCACGGTGCGTTCGGCGCCCTGGCGTTCGGCATCGGCACCAGCCAGGTCGAGCACGTGCTGGCCACCCAGACCCTCCCGCTGGCGCCGTTCAGGACCATGGCGATCACGGTCGAGGGCGAGCTGCCCGAGGGCGTCACCGCCAAGGACCTGATCCTGGCGATCATCACCAGGATCGGCACCGGCGGCGGTCAGGGCTACGTCCTGGAATACCGCGGCTCGGCCATCCGCGGCCTCTCCATGGAGGCCCGCATGACCATCTGCAACATGTCCATCGAGGCGGGCGCCCGGGCCGGCATGATCGCCCCCGACCAGACCACCTTCGACTACCTGGAAGGCCGTCCGCACGCGCCCAAGGGCGAGGACTGGGACGCCGCGGTCGCGTACTGGAAGACCCTGGCCACCGACGAGGACGCGGTCTTCGACCACGAGATCTTCATCGACGCCACCGAGCTGACCCCGTTCGTCACCTGGGGCACCAACCCGGGCCAGGGCGCGCCGCTCGGCTCCGCCGTGCCCGACCCGGCGTCCTTCGCCGACCCGCAGGAGCGGACCGCCGCCGAGAACGCCCTGGCGTACATGGGCCTGGAGGCCGGCACCCCGCTGCGCGAGGTCAAGGTCGACGCCGTCTTCGTCGGCTCCTGCACCAACGGCCGGATCGAGGACCTGCGGGCCGCCGCGGCCATCGTGGAGGGCCGCCGGATCGCCGACGGCGTGCGGATGCTGGTCGTCCCCGGCTCGGTGCGGGTCGCCCTGCAGGCCGTCGAGGAGGGCCTGGACAAGGTGTTCACCGCGGCCGGTGCCGAATGGCGCCACGCGGGCTGCTCGATGTGCCTGGGCATGAACCCCGACCAACTGGCCCCCGGCGAGCGCTGCGCCTCCACCTCGAACCGCAACTTCGAGGGCCGGCAGGGCAAGGGCGGCCGGACCCACCTGGTCTCGCCGCAGGTCGCCGCCGCGACCGCGGTGCTCGGCCGACTGGCCGCACCCGCCGATCTGACCGCCGACGTCGCTGTGGAGGCCTGAGCAGCATGGAGAAGTTCACCACCCACACCGGTTCGGCCGTGCCGCTGCGCCGCAGCAATGTCGACACCGACCAGATCATCCCGGCGCACTGGCTGAAGAAGGTCACCCGTTCCGGTTTTGAGGACGGGCTGTTCGAGGCCTGGCGCAAGGACGAGTCGTTCATCCTCAACCGGCCCGAGCGCCAGGGCGCCACGGTGCTGGTGGCCGGCCCCGAGTTCGGCACCGGATCGTCCCGTGAACACGCCGTCTGGGCACTGCAGAACTACGGTTTCCACGCCGTGATCTCGTCCCGCTTCGCCGATATCTTCCGCGGTAACTCGCTGAAGAACGGCCTGCTCACGGTCGTCCTGCCGCAGGAGACGGTGGAGCGGCTGTGGGCGCTCACCGAGGCCGACCCGACCGCCGAGATCACCGTCGACCTGGAGGCCCGCGAGGTGCGCGCCGAAGGCGTCACGGCCTCGTTCGAGCTGGACGACAATGTCCGTTGGCGGCTGCTGAACGGCCTGGATGACATCAGCATCACACTGCAGAACGAGGCCGACATCGCGGCCTTCGAGGCGACCCGGCCGTCGTTCAAGCCGCGTACTCTGCCGGTTGCCTGAGAGTCCGCTGAGAACAAGCATTCTGACGATCCGCCGGATGGCCCGTCCCCCCTCGGGGGGGCGGGCCATCCGCCGTTCCGAACGAGGAGTTCGGGTCCGCAGCAGCCCCCCGATTGCCGATTTGGGATTGCCGCAGAGGGCCCCGCGCAAGTACAACTGCGGGTAGATGGCACAATCAGTACATGCACCGGCACCATGAACCTCCGTACGCGGGCGGCGAACCCGCGTCACCGGAGTCCACGGGCCGGGGATCCGAACGCCGAATTGACGATCGGCCGGACGCCGCCGCCTCACCTGCTGAGGGGCCGGACGACCCGGAAGTCGCAGCGCTCTACGCGCTTGTGGCCGAGCGGTTGAAGCAAGCTCACGCCCGCGTGCATGCGCTGAACGTGTCTGCCGATGCAAAGACCGCTCTCACCCGTCAACTCCTCATCGTCACCGAGACCGCCAAGCGCGATCTTCCGGGGGCGGCAAGGCGGTTGAGTCGCTTTGTGCAGGACCTCGACGAGGGGCGCCCGCCCGTCGACTGAGGTCGCCGACGCGCAAATCCATTGCGACACTAGGGTGATTCGCGCGTTTGGTAATTGAAAGTCCGCAGATACATACCTAACGTGCGAAATGAACGGATGGAATCATCCGGCGCCCGTTTCCGAAGGGGAAGACGTGAACAAGGCTCAGCTTGTCGAAGCGGTGGCCGAGCAGCTGGGCGGTCGCAAGGCTGCCGCAGAGGCCGTCGACGCAGTGCTCGACACCATGGTGCGTGCCGTTGTGGCGGGTGACCGGGTGTCGGTCACCGGTTTCGGCACCTTTGAGAAGGTGGAGCGCTCCGCGCGCTTCGCCCGCAACCCGCAGACCGGTGAGAAGGTCAAGGTCAAGAAGACCTCGGTGCCCCGCTTCCGTCCGGGCCAGGGCTTCAAGGACCTGGTCAGCGGCGCCAAGAAGCTGCCGAAGGAAGGCCCCTCGGTGAAGAAGGCGCCCAAGGGCTCCCTCACCCCGGGCAAGAGCGGTGTCGCCGCGACGCCGGCCGCCAAGCGCGCCGCCACCAAGCGGGCCGCTGCCGCTGCCGCCGCTCCGGCCGCGACCAAGAAGGCCGCCGCCAAGAAGACGGCCACCACGGCCGCCGCCAAGAAGACCACGGCCGCCGCCAAGAAGGCGACCGCCACGAAGGCGACCGCCACCAAGGCGACTCCCGCCAAGAAGACGGCCACCACGGCCGCCGCCAAGAAGACCTCCGCCGCCGCGACCAAGAAGACGGCCGCTGCCAAGAAGACGGTCACCACCGCCGCCGCGAAGAAGACCACGGCCACCGCCAAGAAGGCGACCGCCACGGCCAAGAAGACGGCTCCGGCGAAGAAGACCACCACCCGCAAGACCACCGCGCGCAAGACCAGCGCGAAGTAGTCGCAGGACGGCCTTCGAGAGCCGTGGCGTACCCCCTCCCGGAATTCCGGGTGGACGGGCCGCCACGGCTCTTCCGTTTTTCCGGGCCCTCAGTCAGCATCCGATGGCGCGCAGTGACCGGCGCGCGGGCGGGAACGGGCGGGAACCAGCGGAAAAAAAGAGGGAGGCGTCAGCCGGCGGCCGGGTCCGGAAAGGTCTGCAGGGTGAGGAAGACCACCCGGCGGGCCTCGCCGGAGCCCTCGGTGCGGATGCGCACCCGCTGGCCGGGGCGCAGCAGCCGGAGGCCGCCGGCGTCGAAGGCGGCCGCGTCGAACGGCACCGGGGTCCCGTCGTCGAGCAGCACGGAGCCGGCCCGGGTGGCGGGGTCGAAGGTGAACGCGGTGGCCTGCATGGAAGCAGCATAGCGAGCGGTACCGACAGGCCGGGGCGGCGTCCGGAGCCCGGCCCGGGGCCGGGAACGCGGTCCGGGGGCGCCGCTCAGGGGCGTCCGAGCCGCACCGCGAGGGCGCCGGTGTGCGGGCCGACACCGAGGGCGAGGGCCTCGGTGAGGTCGGCGCCGGTGTCGACGTCCCGACGGACCGACTCCACGCCCGCGAGCCGCAGTTCGCGGGCGCCGCCGGCCGCGTGCCGGGCCCGGGAGCCGTCGCCGAAGGCGGGGGAGAGCGGGCTGCCGGGGGCGCAGGCGAGCAGCGTGGTGCCCAGCCCGGGGCTGTCGGCCAGGAAGGCGCGCCCGGTCGGCGGGACGGCGCGCAGGACCCGGGCCAGTTCGGCCGGGCGCAGGGCCGGCAGGTCGGCGGAGAGCGCCGCCAGCGGCGCGTGCGGGGCGAGGGCCAGCGCGGCCGACGCACCGTGCGTCAACGCCTGGTTGAGGCCGCCGCCGGGCTCGTCGTCGACGACGACGGCGCCCAGCGCGGCCAGCCGGGCGCCGGCGTCCCGGTCCCGGGTGACCACCAGTACACGGGACACCCCGGAGGTCGCCAGGGCGGCGGCGACGGTGTCGAGGGCGAAGGAGAGTGCCAGGTCCGCCCGGTGCGGCCCGGCGAACGGGGCCAGCCGGGTCTTGGCCAGCGCGAGCGGCTTGAGCGGCAGCACCAGCGACCAGCCGCCGGTGGGTGCGGGGGGCGCGACGGGCCCGCTGGGGCGTACGGTGTCCTGGGTCATCGGCGTCATTGTGACGCCGGTCCAGGAGCTCTCGCCAGGCCGTCCCAGCTGTGCGGACGTGCGTTTGATCACGCCTGCCGGATGTGCTGGCGGGGTTGCTCGACAGGCGGTGAGCGGTCGGGCGAGACTGTTCCGCGCCCGGGTTCCGGGCAGCGGTTCGCCGGTGCGCGGCACCGGAAGGTTATGACTGCGGCACCCCGGGTGCCGCACCGGATGAGGAGGACCTGGGGTGGCCCGCCGCTCGTACGCCGGCTTCGGCAACGCCGATTACGGCATCTGGTACCGCTTCGCGGCCGTGCTGGTGAAGCCGGTGACGACCGCCCTGGTGAAGCCCGACTGGCGGGGCTGGGAGCACCTTCCGGAGAAGGGCGGCTTCATCGCCGCGGTCAACCACAACTCGATCATCGACCCGGTGGTGTACGCGCACTGGCAGTACAACAGCGGGCGCCCGCCGCGCATCCTGGGGAAGTCCTCGCTGTTCTCGGTGCCGTTCATCGGGTTCATGCTGCGCAAGACCGGCCAGATCCCGGTGTTCCGCGAGTCCACCGACGCCGCGGCCGCGTTCCGGGCGGCGATCGACGCGGTCAACAACGGCCAGTGTGTGCAGTTCTACCCGGAGGGCACGCTCACCCGGGATCCGGACCTGTGGCCGATGACCGGCAAGAGCGGGGTGGCCCGCGTCGCGCTGATGACCGGCGCGCCGGTCATCCCGGTGGCGCACTGGGGCGCGCACGAGATCATCCCGCCGTACGGCAGGGGCGGTTCCGGGCGGGGCAGGTTCAACCTGTTCCCGCGCCACAGGGTGACGGTGGCGGCCGGGCCCGCGGTGGACCTGAGCAAGTACCAGGGCCAGGAGCTGACCGCCCAGGTGCTCAGGGACGCCACCGAGGACATCATGGCGGCGATCACCGCCGTGCTGGCCGACATCCGCGGCGAGGAGCCGCCGGCCGAGCGGTACGACATGCGCGCGGCCGCCCGGAGCCGGGCCACCGCCGCGGCGGCCGAGCGGCAACGGGCCGCGGGCACGCGCACGAACGGAACCGAGGAGGCCGGCAAGTGACCCGATGTGCCGTGTTCGGGACGGGTTCCTGGGGGACCGCGTTCGCGATGGTGCTGGCCGACGCCGGCAGCGAGGTGGTGCTCTGGGGGCGCCGCCAGGAGCTGGTGGACGCCATCAACACCACCCGGGTGAACCCGGACTACCTGCCGCAGGTCGAGCTGCCGGCGTCGATCCGGGCCACCACCGACGCCGCCGAGGCGCTGGCCGGCGCGGAGTTCGCGGTGCTCGCGGTGCCCTCGCAGACGCTGCGCGAGAACCTGGCCGCCTGGGCGCCGCTGCTCGGCCCGCGGACCGTGCTGGTCAGCCTGATGAAGGGCATCGAGCTGGGCACGGCGAAGCGGATGAGCGAGGTGATCGCCGAGGTCGCCGGGGTCGGCCCGGAGCGGGTCGCGGTCGTCAGCGGCCCCAACCTGGCGCGGGAGATCGCCAACCGGCAGCCCGCCGCGAGCGTGGTGGCCTGCACCGACGAGTCGGTCGCCAAGCGCCTCCAGGCGGCCTGCCACACCCCGTACTTCCGCCCGTACACCAACAGCGACGTGATCGGCTGCGAGCTGGGCGGCGCGGTGAAGAACGTGATCGGCCTGGCGGTCGGCATGGCCGACGGCATGGGGCTCGGCGACAACACCAAGGCGACGCTGATCACCCGCGGGCTGGCCGAGACCACCCGGCTGGGGCTGGCGCTCGGCGCCGACCCGTACACCTTCGCCGGGCTCGCCGGGATGGGCGACCTGGTGGCGACCTGCTCCTCGCCGCTGTCGCGCAACCACACCTTCGGCACCAACCTCGGCCGGGGCATGTCGCTGGCGGAGACCATCGCCGCCACCCGGCAGACCGCGGAGGGCGTGAAGTCCTGCGAGTCGGTGCTCGACCTGGCCCGGCGCAACGGCGTCGACATGCCGATCGTCGAGGCCGTGGTGGACGTGGTGCACAACGGGCGGCCCACCCAGGAGGCGCTGGCCGCGCTGATGGCGCGGTCGGCCAAGCCGGAACGGCACTGACGGCCCGTCCCCGCGGCCTGTTCCCGCCGTCCGTCCCCACCCCCGTCCCCGGCGCCCGGGCGCCGGGGATTCCGGGGCGGCGCACTTTCCGGAAACCTTTCGCACGGTAGTCTCAAACCCGATATGAGCATCGAACAGACCTCCCCGAATCCGTCCGCGAAGCCGCGCGTAGCGATCGTCTTCGGCGGCCGCAGCTCCGAGCACGCCATCTCGGTCTCCACCGCGGGCAGCGTGCTCAGGGCGATCGACCGCGAGAAGTACGACGTGCTGCCGATCGGCATCACCCACGAGGGCCGCTGGGCGCTGGTCAGCGACGAACCGGCCCGGATGGCGATCACCGACGGCCGTCTGCCGGACGTCGCCCACGTGGCCGAGGCCCTCGACGGCCGGGTCGCGCTGCCGCTCGACCCGGGCAGCCGCGAGGTGGTCTGGAGCGAGCCGGGCTCCGCTCCCAAGGTGCTCGGCGAGGTCGACGTGGTCTTCCCGCTGCTGCACGGCCCCTGGGGGGAGGACGGCACCCTGCAGGGCCTGCTGGAGCTCTCCGGCGTGCCCTACGTCGGCAACGGCGTGCTCGCCAGCGCGGTCGGCATGGACAAGGAGTTCACCAAGCGCGTCCTGGCCTCGCACGGCCTGGGCGTCGGCCGGTACACCGTCGTCCGTCCGCGCGAGTGGGAGAGCGAGGCGGGCCGCGCCGCCGTCCGCGAGCGGGCCGCCGAGCTGGGCCTGCCGCTGTTCGTGAAGCCCTGCCGGGCCGGTTCCAGCATGGGCATCACCAAGGTCAAGGACCTCGCCGACCTCGACGCGGCGATCGAGGAGGCCCGTCGGCACGACCCCAAGCTGATCATCGAGGCGGGTGTCTCCGGCCGCGAGATCGAGTGCGCGGTGCTGGAGTTCGAGGACGGGCCGCGGGCGAGCGTGCCGGCCGAGATCCTGGTCGGCGGCGGCTACGAGTTCTACGACTTCGACGCCAAGTACATCGACTCCTCCGAGGTGCGGATCCCGGCCGGGCTCCCGGAGCCGGAGACCGCCGAGATCCGGCGCCAGGCGGTCGAGGCCTTCGAGGCGCTCGGCTGCGAGGGCCTGGCCCGGGTGGACTTCTTCCTGCTGGACGACGGCAGCTGGATGATCAACGAGATCAACACCATGCCCGGCTTCACCCCGATCTCGGCCTACCCGAAGATGTGGGAGGCCAGCGGGCTGACGTACCCGGAGCTGGTCGACCGGCTGCTCCAGGCGGCGCTGCGCCGTTCGACCGGCCTGCGGTAGCCGGTCCGGACCGGCGACGGACGACGGACGACGGCGGGCCGGGAAGCTCCCGGCCCGCCCTCGCACCTACCGTGTCGCTACGGGATGTTGGCCTTCACCACGTCGGAGAGGGCGGCGGCCGCGTCCAGCGGGTTGGCGGTGACCCCGCCGGGGACGGTCACCTCGACGAAGGCGGCGCGCTGGGTGGCGGTGAACCGGTAGCCGCCGTCGTTCAGCTGCTCCGGCCACCAGGTGACGTCGTTGACCGTGGGGGACATCTCGGCCTGGCGGTCGCCGGTGAGCCCCTCGGGGTGCGGCACGCCGCAGCGCAGCACGGTGCGCGGGCTGGTGTCCCAGGCCGCGACGAACGGTGAGGCGGGGGACGGGTCCCGGCGCTGGTGGCCGAGCAGGGTCGACGGCAGCGCGGCGACCAGCGCGCGGCAGTACTCGGCCTGGCGGCTGGTCGGCGTCGGCGCCTCGATCTTCTCGGGCGCGCTCCAACTGCCGAGCAGCACCACCACGGTGCAGGTCAGCGCGACGGGCACCGCCAGCCACCGGACGGGGGCCGGCAGTGCCGCCAGGACGCGGGGGACACGGAGTTCTCTGGCCACCCGCCGATGGTAGCCGGGCCTACAGATGCACCACCGGACAGGTGAGGGTCCGGGTGATGCCCTCGACCTTCTGGATCTTGGCGACGACGAGCCGGCCGAGGTCGTCGACGGTCTCGGACTCGGCCCGCACGATCACGTCGTAGGGACCGGTCACGTCCTCGGCCTGGATGACACCTGGGATTTCGGAGATGGCCGCGGCCACGGGAGTGGCCTTGCCGACCTCGGTCTGGATCAGGATGTATGCCTGTACCACGGGGACCTCCCGGCGGCTGGTTACGGGGATCGCCGCCGTGATCGCCCGGTCAGGCGCGAGGGTGGGAACGGGCTCACCGGCAGTCTGATCACCACGCTACCCCGCAGCGGGCCGAGGAGGGGAGACCTCGGCGCTCTGGAAGGGCGTACGCTGCGCGCGGGGGCCGCTTGTGCCGTACGGCGACAAGCTTCCGGCTGGAACGCGAGAGGACGCAGATGCAGGGGACCGTGGGCGAGCTTGGCGAGTTCGGCCTCATCAGGGAGCTGACCGCCCGGGTACCGCTCACCGACGCCGTCGACCTCGGTCCCGGTGACGACGCCGCGGTGGTGAAGGCGCCGGACGGCCGGGTGGTGGCCACCACGGACGTGCTGATCGAGAACCGGCACTTCCGCCGGGACTGGTCCACCGCCTACGACGTGGGCCGCAAGGCCGCCGCGCAGAACCTCGCCGACGTGGCCGCGATGGGTGCCGTGCCGACCGCGATCCTGCTCGGGCTGGTCGCCCCCGCCGATCTGCCCACCACCTGGGCCACCGAGCTGATGGACGGGCTGCGCGACGAGTGCCAGGTGGCCGGTGCGACGGTGGTCGGCGGCGATGTGGTGCGCGGTGACACCATCACGCTGGCCATCACGGCGCTCGGGGACCTTCAGGGGCGTGCGCCCGTGACGCGCGCCGGGGCACAGGTGGGCGACGTGGTCGCGGTCACCGGCTGGCTCGGCTGGTCGGCCGCCGGACTGACCGTGCTGCAGCGCGGGTTCCGCTCCCCGCGGGCCTTCGTCGAGGCGCACCGCCGCCCCGAGCCGCCGTACCACGCGGGCCCGGCCGCGGCCGAGTTGGGCGCCACCGCGATGATCGACGTGAGTGACGGGCTGGTCGCCGACCTCGGCCATGTCGCCCGGGCCAGCGGGGTGGACATCGACCTCAGGGCCGCCGACTTCGACGTCCCGGCGCAGATGGCCGACATCGGCCAGGCGGTCGGGGTGGACCCCTTGGTCTGGGTGCTCTCCGGCGGCGAGGACCACGCGATCGTGGCGACCTTCCCGCGCGGGGCCCAACTGCCCGCCCGCTGGCGGGTGGTGGGCGTGGTGGCCGGCCGGGCGAGGCCCGCCCGCGGCGGCCGGGTGACGGTGGACGGCGAGGCCTGGGACCGGGTCGGCGGCTGGGACCACTTCGCCGAGTGACCTGTCCGGCCGGGTGGACGACGCCCCGGCGCGGGTGGTGCGGACGGCGCGGGGACGGGCGGGGACGACGTCCGGGACGCTCCCCGAGTGCGGTGGACGGGCACGGGGGGACGGACCGCGTAGGCTTGCGGACGACCGGGCCCGCCCGCCCTTCGGCGCGGGTGGTCTGAACCACTTGCGGAGCGGGAGAGCACAGCCACCATGCGCATCGGTGTCCTGACCAGCGGCGGCGACTGCCCCGGCCTCAACGCGGTGATCCGTTCCGTGGTGCACCGCGGCACGGATGTGCACGGCGACGAGATCGTCGGCATCGAGGACGGCTTCCTCGGCCTGATCGAGGGCCGCACCCGGCCGATCTCGCACGACGACGTCACCGGCCTGCTGACCCTCGGCGGCACCATCCTGGGCTCGGCCCGGGTGCAGCGCGACCGGATCGCCTGGGCGGTGGAGAACGCGCAGACCCTGGCCCGGGACATCGGCATCGACGCGCTGATCGCGATCGGCGGCGAGGGCACGCTGACCGCCGCCAAGATGTTCAGCGACGCCGGGCTGCCGGTGGTCGGCGTCCCGAAGACCATCGACAACGACATCGACGCCACCGACGTCACCTTCGGCTTCGACACCGCGGTGCACGTCGCGACCGACGCGATCGACCGGCTGAAGACCACCGCGGAATCCCACCAGCGTGTGATGGTGGTGGAGTTGATGGGCCGTCACACCGGCTGGATCACCCTCACCGCCGGTATGGCGGGCGGTGCGCACGGCATCCTCATCCCGGAGAAGCCGTTCGACATCGAGGCGGTGGCCCGGATGGTCGAGGACCGCTTCTCCCGGGGCAAGAAGTTCGCCATCATCGCCGTCGCCGAGGGCGCCGCCCCGCTGCCCGGCACCATGCGCTTCGACCACGGCACCGTCGACCAGTACGGCCACCAGACCTTCGGCGGGATCGGCAACCGGCTCGCCAACGAGCTGGAGAACCTGCTCGGCAAGGAGGCCCGGCCGGTCATCCTCGGCCACACCCAGCGCGGCGGCACCCCCACCGCCCGCGACCGGGTGCTCGCCACCCGGTTCGGCTGGCACGCGGTGGAGGCCGTCCACCGGGGCGAGTTCGGGTACTTCACCGCGCTGCGCGGCAACTCCATCGAGCTGGTGCCGGTCGCGCAGGCCGTCACCCGTCTCAAGACCGTGCCGCAGGACCGCTGGCTGGAATCCGAAGCCGTGCTCTGAACCGGCCCGGGTAGGTTGGGCGCATGGCTCTTGCGTCCCCCACCCCCGCCACCGCTCCTCCGCGTGTGCTCACCGTCGCCGGCTCCGACTCCGGCGGCGGCGCCGGCATCCAGGCCGACCTCAAGGCGATGCTCGCCCTCGGCGTCCACGGCATGAGCGTCATCACCGCCGTCACCGCACAGAACTCGCTCGGGGTCCAGGGCTACTGGGAGCTGCCGGCCGAGGCCGTCCGGGCCCAGTTCCGCAGTGTGGTGGACGACATCGGGGTGCAGGCCGTGAAGACCGGCATGCTCGCCTCGACCGAGCTGGTCGAGACCGTCTCCGAGCTGCTGGCCGGGGTGGACGCCCCGGTGGTGGTCGACCCGGTCGGCGTCTCCAAGCACGGGGACGCGCTGCTGGCCGCCGAGGCCGTCGCCACCGTCCGGGAGAGACTGCTGCCGGTCGCCACCCTCGCCACGCCCAACCTGCACGAGGTGACGCAGCTCACCGGCCGGACCGTCGAGCGCGAGGCGCAGATGCTCGACGCGGCCAAGGCGCTGCTCGACCTCGGTCCGCGCTGGGTGCTGGTGAAGGGCGGCCACCTGGAGGGCGAGGCCGCCGACCTGCTCTACGGCGGGGCGGGGGAGGAGTACTGGTACCGAGCTCCGCGCTTCGACAACCGGCACACCCACGGCACCGGCTGCACCCTGGCCAGCTCGATCGCCGCAGGCCTCGCCAAGGGCGAGTCGCTGCCCGAGGCGGTGGCCTCCGCCAAGGAGTACATCACCGGGGCGATCGCCGGCGGGTTCGCGCTCGGCGCCGGGATCGGACCGGTCGACCACGCCTGGCGCTGGCGCTGACACCGTCATGGGCGGGCCCGAGGGCCCGCCCATGACGGTGCGGAAAAACAGAAAGCCGGTTCATCCGAAGATGAACCGGCTGACTGGAGGACCGGCTTACCGGTCTGCGCGTCAGCGCGAGACCTTACCGGCCTTGATGCACGAGGTGCAGACGTTGAGCCGCTTCGGCGTCCGCCCAATCACAGCGCGCACCGTCTGGATGTTGGGGTTCCAACGACGGGGGGTACGGCGGTGAGAGTGGGAGATGCTGTTGCCGAAGCCCGGCCCCTTGCCGCAGACGTCGCAGTTGGCAGCCACAGGAGTCACTCCAAGACTTCAGATCATTTACGTTCGAAAACCCCGCTGGACCAGCGGAGCACTCTCGTGAACCGGACCGGACCGAAGGGTGAGCCCGGATTGTTCCAGGCAACCGGAAGAGCATACAACGCTTGCTTCCGTTCGACGAAACTACCACGACCACGCGGGTGATCGCTTCGCTCACGGCCCCCCGGCGCCGCCCCCCGGCCCCCGATAACCTGCCGGTATCACCCCTCGCCGTTCACTCTCAGGCCATCACGGCGTCCCATCCGGAGGAGACCTGGTGCTGCACACGCTCGACGCCCCGGCCGTGCGCACCTGGTGCCAGCTGGCTCTGCGCGCGCTCGGCCAGGCCCGCGAGGAGATCGACGCACTCAACGTCTACCCCGTCCCGGACGGAGACACCGGCACCAACCTCTATCTGACCGTGGAGTCGGCCGCGGCCGCGGTGGAGAGCCGGTTCACCGACCCGGCCGGGGACCCGGAGCCCGGGCTCGCCGAGGCCGCCCGGGCGATGGCCCGGGGGGCGCTGATCGGCGCCCGCGGCAACTCCGGCGTCATCCTGGCCCAGTGGCTGCGCGGCACCGCCGAGACCCTGGCCGGGGGCGGCGGCGCCGAGCAGCTGCGCGCCGCGCTCCAGCGCGCCGCCGAGTCCGCCTACCAGGCCGTCGCGGAACCCGTCGAGGGCACCCTGCTGACCGTCGCCCGGGTGGCCGCCCGGGAGGCGGCCCGGGTCGGCGGCGGGCTCGCCCAGGTCGCCGACACCGCCCACCGCGCCGCCCGCGACGCGCTGCGGCACACCCCCGAGCAGCTCTCCGTCCTGGCCGAGGCCGGGGTGGTGGACGCCGGCGGGCGCGGCCTGGTCGCCGTGCTCGGGGCCCTCGCCGACGCGGTGGCCGGGCACCAGCCGATGGGCCCGGTCGCGCTGCGCGGGGACGTCCGGACCGCCGAGAGCTGCGCGGGCGCGCACCTTCGGCCGCCCGGCCCCGGCCACCCCGCCTTCGAGGTGATCTACCTGCTGGACGCGCCCGACGAGGCGCTGCCCGCGCTCCGGACGCGGCTCGGCGCGCTCGGCGACTCGCTGGTGGTCGGCGGCGGCGACGGCCTGTGGAACGTCCATGTCCACGTGGACGACGCGGGCGCCGCCGTCGAGGCCGGGGTCGAGGCCGGGCGCCCGCACCAGATCCGGATCACGCACTTCGCCGAGGCCGCCGCACGCTCCGGCACCGCGGCCGAGCGGGGCGAGCGAGCGGAGCGCGCCCGGGCGGTGCTCTCCGTGGTCTCCGGCGCGGGCCTGGCCGAACTCTGCGAACAGGCCGGTGCCGCCGTGCTGCGCGCCGACCCGGACCGCCCGCCCGCCAGCGCCGAACTCGCCGAGGCGGTCCGGCGGGCCGCCGCCCGCGAGGTCGTCCTGCTGCTCAACGACCCCGAACTGCGGGCCGCCGCCGGGGCCGCCGCCGACCAGCTGCGCGAGGAGGGCATACGGATCGCGGTGCTGCCCACCCGCTCGCCGGTCCAGGGCCTGGCCGCGCTGGCCGTGCACGAGGCGGGCCGCCGGTTCGACGAGGACGTGGTGGCCATGACGTCCGCCGCCGGTGCCACCCGGCACGCCGAACTCGCCCTCGCCGAGGGGGAGTCCTGGACGATGGCCGGGGTCTGCCAGGCCGGGGACGTGCTCGGCCTGATCGACGGCGACGTCGCGGTGATCGGCACCGGGCTGGCCGAGGTCGGCGAGAGCGTGCTCGACCGGATGCTCGGCGCGGGCGGCGAACTCGTCACCCTGGTCCTCGGCGAGGGCGCGCCCGCCGGCCTGGCCGAGCGGCTGGTCGCGCACGCCCGGCACCGGCGCCCCGAGGTCGACGCGGTGGTCTTCCACGGCGGCCAGGAGTCCGCGCCGCTGCTGATCGGGGTGGAGTGAGCCGCCGGCCCGCCGGCCCGCCGGTCCGCCGGGCTGACGCACCGCCGCTCCGGTGGTTCTGTCGGCCCGGTGGTGTAAACAGGGCGTGATGGGCGCTCTCGATGAACCACTGACCAAACTGGTCGGCGACCGTACCGCCAAGGTGCTCGCCGACAGCCTCAAGCTGCGCACGGTCGGGGACCTGCTGCACCACTATCCGCGCCGCTACGTCGAACGCGGCCAGCTCACCAGCCTGGACGAGCTGGAGATCGACGAGCACGTGACCGTGCTGGCCCGGATCGAGAAGGTCACCCTGATCCCGTTCCGCGGCCGCAAGGGCGACCGCCTGGAGGTCGTCGTCACCGACGGCCGCAGCCGGCTCTCCCTGGTCTTCTTCAACCAGGGCTGGCGGCAGAAGGAGCTGCGGACCGGCGCCCAGGGCCTGTTCGCGGGCAAGGTCGGCGTCTTCAACCGCACCCGCCAGCTGGTCTCGCCCGACTACCAGCTGCTCGACGAGGACGCCGGGTCCGACGCGGCCCGGCAGTTCGCCGGCCGGCTCATCCCGGTGTACGGCGCCAGCGCCCAGATGCCCAGCTGGAAGCTGTCGATCTGCGTCGAGACGGCGCTCACCAAGCACCTGGCCGACGTCGGCGAACCGCTGCCCGCCGAACTGCGCGAGCGGCACGACCTGATCCCGCTGCCCGAGGCGCTGGAGCTGGTCCACCGCCCGCGCAGCCAGGCCGACCGCGAGCGCGCCCAGAGCCGGCTGCGCTGGGACGAGGCGTTCGTCCTCCAGGTCGCGCTCGCCCAGCGCCGGGCCGCCGACTCCGCGCTGCCCGCCGTCCCGCGCCTGCCCCGGGCGGGCGGCCTGCTGGACGCCTTCGACGCGCGGCTGCCGTTCACCCTCACCGACGGCCAGCGGACCGTCTCCGCCGAGATCGCCGCCGACCTGGCCACCTCCCACCCGATGCACCGGCTGCTCCAGGGCGAGGTCGGCTCGGGGAAGACGCTGGTCGCGCTGCGCGCCATGCTCGCCGTGGTGGACGCCGGCGGCCAGGCCGTCCTGCTCGCGCCCACCGAGGTGCTGGCGCAGCAGCACCACCGCTCGATCGTCGAGATGATGGGCGACCTGGCCGAGGGCGGCATGCTCGGCGGCTCGGACCTCGGCACCAAGGTGGTGCTGCTGACCGGCTCGATGGGCGTTCCGGCCCGGCGGCAGGCGCTGTTGGACATGGCCTGCGGTGACGCGGGCGTCGCCATCGGCACCCACGCGCTGATCGAGGACAAGGTGCAGTTCCAGGACCTCGGCCTGGTCGTGGTGGACGAGCAGCACCGCTTCGGCGTCGAGCAGCGGGACGCCCTGCGGGCCAAGGGCGAACAGCCGCCGCACCTGCTGGTGATGACGGCCACCCCGATCCCGCGCACCGTCGCGATGACGGTCTTCGGGGACCTGGAGACGTCCGTGCTGGACCAGCTGCCGGCCGGGCGCTCGCCGATCTCCACCCATGTCGTCCCGGCCGTCGAGAAGCCCAACTTCCTGGCCCGTGCCTGGGAGCGGGTCCGCGAGGAGGTGGCCAAGGGCCACCAGGCGTACGTGGTCTGCCCCCGGATCGGGGACGAGGAACCCACCGACCCGAAGAACGCGAAGAAGAAGCGCAAGCCGGCGCCGGACGACCCGGAGGACCTGGGCGCCGACAGCGACGAGCGCCGGCCCCCGCTGTCCGTGGTCGAGACCGCCGAGATGCTGGAGAAGGGGCCGCTGGCCGGGCTGCGGGTGGAGATCCTGCACGGCCGGCTGGCGCCCGAGGCGAAGGACGAGGTGATGCGCCGGTTCACGGCCGGCGCGGTGGACGTCCTGGTGGCCACCACCGTGATCGAGGTCGGCGTCAACGTCCCCAACTCCACCGCGATGGTGATCATGGACGCGGACCGGTTCGGCGTCTCCCAGCTGCACCAGCTGCGCGGCCGGGTCGGGCGCGGCAGCGCGGCGGGCCTCTGTCTGCTGGTCAGCGACATGCCGACGGGCAGCCCCGCCCGGGCCCGGCTGGACGCGGTCGCCGGCACGCTGGACGGCTTCGAGCTGTCCCGGATCGACCTCGAACAGCGCCGCGAGGGCGATGTGCTGGGCCAGGCGCAGTCCGGGGTGAAGTCCTCGCTCAAGGTGCTGTCCGTGCTGGAGGACGAGGACGTCATCGTGACGGCCCGCACCGAGGCCACCCGGCTGGTCGCCGAGGATCCCGGGCTGGCCGCCCATCCGGATCTGCGCACCGCGCTGGAGAGCCTGATCGACGAGGACCGCGCGGCCTACATGGAGAAGGGCTGAGCGCGTTCGTCCAGGGTCGATTGTCAGACCCCCGGGAGAGAATGGAGTTGTTCAGGGCGCACTCCCAACGTGCGTACCTGGCGCGACATTTGGGGGTCATGCCATGGCATTCCGTCATCTCAACGAGCTCCCGCTGGGCGACAAGGTCTTCCGGATCGAACTCGCCAGCGACGACGACCGCGAGGTCACCCTCACCCTGACCGGCTGGCGGGAGGGGGCGGCGGCCTCGCCGCTCGCCTCGGGCCGGCTCCGCCTGCCGGTCGAGGACGTCGCCTCGCTGCGGATCGCGCTCAACCGCGCGCTGCGGGCGCTGGCGATCGTCGCCGATGTCTCCGAGCCCATCCCCGACCGTGACGTGCTGCGCGAGCTCTACCCCGGCCATGGCGCCCCCTGGGTGCCGCAGCACGAGGAGGAGCTGGTCCGGCGGTTCCACGACAGCGAGACCATCGCCCGGATCGCCGCCCGCTTCGGCCGCACGCCCGACTCCGTCCGCACCAAGCTGCGCGAGCTCGGCCACGACCCGCGCCGCCCCGAGTTCTGCCCGCCCGACGGCTGCCTCTCCTGGTCCCGCTACGCCTCGCCGACACTGCTCGGCGCGGCCGTTCCGGCCCAGACCGCGGTCCCCGACGCAAGCTGAGCACCCGGCCCCTCCCCCCGGACCGGGCTGAGTCGAGGGGCCGACGACGCGAGCGAGCCGAAGGGGCGCGGGAGGGAGGGCGGCGGTACCGGGCACCAGCGCCCCGGAGGCGAGCCGAGCGCGGAGCAGGGGATAGCGTGGTGGGCAGCGACGAAAGGACCTCCCACCACCATGACCCGCGTCATCGCCGGGGCGGCCGGCGGCCGTCGGCTGGCCGTACCGCCCGGCCGGGGCACCCGCCCGACCTCCGACAAGGCCCGCGAGGCGATGTTCTCCACCCTGGAGTCGCTGCGCGGGACCCTGCACGGGGTCCGGATGCTCGACCTGTTCGGCGGATCGGGCGCGGTCGGTCTGGAGGCGCTGTCGCGCGGCGCCGAGCACGTGCTGCTGGTCGAGGCGGACGGCCAGGCGGCCCGGGTGATCCGGGAGAACGTCCGGATCGTCAACCTCCCGGGGGCCGAGGTGCGGGCCGCCCGGGCCGAGAAGGTGATCGTGGGGCCGGCCCCGGAGGTCCCGTATGACCTGGTCTTTCTCGACCCGCCGTACGTCGTCACCGACGACGAGGTGCGCGAGATGCTGATCACACTCCTGGCCGGGGACTGGCTCGCGGACGGCGCACTCGTCACCGTGGAGCGCAGCACCCGCGGTGGCGGGTTCGGCTGGCCGGAGGGCTTCGAGGGGGTGCGCTCGCGCCGTTACGGCGAGGGCACGCTCTGGTACGGTCGCGCCGCCGCCGAGGCTCGCCAACACTCGTAACGGGCCGAGGCCCGCAGCAGCCGTCACCCGATGAGGGAGCACCCACGCCATGCGTCGCGCCGTCTGTCCCGGATCGTTCGACCCGATCACCAACGGTCATCTCGACATCATCGAGCGGGCCTCGAAGCTGTACGACGTGGTGCATGTCGCGGTCCTGATCAACCGGAACAAGCAGGGCATGTTCACCATCGAGGAGCGGATCGGCCTGATCGAGGAGACCACCGCCCAGTACGGGAACATCGTGGTGGAGTCGCACAGCGGCCTGCTGGTGGACTTCTGCCGGGAGCGCGACATCCCGGCGATCATCAAGGGCCTGCGTGCCGTCAGCGACTTCGACTACGAGCTGCAGATGGCGCAGATGAACCACGGCCTCAGCGGCGTCGAGACGCTGTTCGTGCCGACCTCGCCGACGTACAGCTTCCTGTCGTCCACCCTGGTCAAGGAGGTCGCCTCGTACGGGGGCGACGTCTCGCACCTGCTGCCGGAGACGGTGCACCGCCGGCTGGTCGACCGGATCGCGGAGCGCAGGGCCGCGCAGTAACGCGCGGGCTTTCCGCTCGTCCGTCCGTTCGCCCGCCCGTCCGCTCGGAGTCCGTTTCTGCCGGTTCGTCATGAGTTGTCCCCGGTCCGGGCGGGCGGTCCGGTCCGGGCGTTGTGACCTCGCGCGGCGGTGGCCGTAAAGTCTGTGTTCCTGCCCTGCGGTGAGGTCCACCGCGCTGGGCCTGCCTCCGCCGGACCGTCGGCGGCACACGGAAAGACGAAGCCCCGTGGACGTGCAGAACAAGGTCGACGAGATCGTCGCGGCCGTCGAGAACGCCCGCGCGATGCCGATGTCGGCCTCCTGCGTGGTGAACCGAGCCGAGCTGGTCGGTCTGCTCCAGGGCCTGCGGGCGGCCCTGCCCGCCGAACTGGCCCAGGCGCAGTCCGTGATGGCGGACCACGAGCAGGTGGTGGCCGAGGCGCAGGCCGAGGCGGAGCGGATCATCCAGGGCGCGCACGCCGAGCGCGGTTCGCTGATCTCCGACACCGAGGTGGTCCGCCGGGCCCAGGCCGAGGCGGACCGCATCCTCGCGGAGGCGCGGGCCGAGGTCGAGGCCAAGCTCAGCGAGGCCGACGACTACGTGGACAGCAAGCTCGCCAACTTCGAGGTCGTGCTCACCAAGACGCTGGGCGCGGTCGGCCGCGGCCGGACCAAGCTGCGCGGCGACGCCAGTGTCTTCGAGACCGAGTACGAGGGCGAGAGCGACGGCGAGGAGTTCCGGCCGCAGCAGCGGATCAGCCCGAGCCCCGAGGTCGACGAGTACGTCGATGTGAAGCTCGCCACCCTGGAGGCCGTCCTCGGCAAGACGCTGGCGGCCGTCGGCAAGGGCCGCGACAAGCTGCTCGGCAAGGCCCCGATCGACGAGCTGGGCGCCTACCTGGCCGCCGCCGACCAGGCCCAGCAGGCCAAGAACCGCGCCGAGGCGGTCGCGGCGGGCTTCGCCGCCGACGCCGACGGCGAGGAGATCCCCTGGTACCGCGAAGAGGTGCCGCAGCAGCAGACCTGGCCCGAGCAGACCCCGGCCGCGGCCGGCTGGCAGACCCCCGGCGCGGACCAGTACGCGGCCGCCCAGCAGCAGGGCGGGCAGTACGCCGAGGTCTACGGCGGCGGCTTCGACCCGGCCGTGCAGGGCGACCCCTACGGCGCCCAGTACGGCTACCCGCAGCAGCCGCCCCAGCCGCCCCAGCAGCCGGGCTACCCGGCCGGGCGGCAGGACGCCTGGGGGAACCCGCAGCCGGACGGCACGGACGGCTACCCCCAGCAGCAGGGCTTCGCCGCCCAGCAGTACGACGCGTGGGGGCAGCCCCAGCAGACCGCCGGGGGCGGCTACCCGCCGCCGCCGGCCGCCCCGCCGCAGCTCCCGCAGCAGCAGCAGGGGCTGGACGAGACCAGCTTCTTCGACACCAGCATGATCGACATGACCAGGCTCAGGGAGCTCGGCGGCCGCTGATCCCGGCCGCCCGGCCGGGTGCCTCACGGGGTGCCCGGCGAGGGCCCCGGCGGGGAGCCCGGCCGGGACCGAAGTTGGGCCTGACGGGAGACTCCGGTAGTCTGACCACTCCGGCCTCTCCGTGTCGGGCCGTCGGTCTGCCCGCGCATCATCCGATGAGCAGCGCCGCACCTCAGTCTCCTCAGGAAGTCAGGACACCTTGAACCGCCTCGACCACCGCGACCCCCTCGTGTTCGACACGCACGAGCTGGGACGTCGCCCGGGCTCGCTGCGCAAGGTGTCCCGCACCCTGGAGGCCCCCGAGGGCCTCGGGATCATCGATGTGATCGGCGTCCCGGAGAAGAGCGAGATCCGGCTGGAGCTCCGCCTGGAGTCCGTGGTCGAGGGTGTGCTGGTGACCGGCACCGCCGAGGCCCGGGTCGAGGGCGAGTGCGCACGGTGCCTGGAGCCGGTCGAGGACGACCTCGAGGTGGACTTCCAGGAGCTGTACTACTACCCGGAGTCCGACGAGCGCCACCGCGCCCGGACCGCCGGGGCCGAGGACCTCGACGAGGACTCGGACGAAGAGACTTACCGTCTGGAGGGCGACTTCTTCGACCTCCAGCCGGTGCTGCGTGACGCGGTGGTGCTCGCACTGCCGCTGCAGCCGGTGTGCCAGGACGACTGCCTGGGCCTGTGCTCCGAATGCGGAGCGCGCCTGAGCGACGACCCGGCGCACCACCACGAGGCCGCCGACCCCCGGTGGGCGGCTCTGCAGGGACTCTCCGCCGCCCCCGGCGACGAGGGTGACGGGATCAAGAACAGCGACACCCGTGAGGGTGCCGCCGAGAACCAGGAGAAGTAGCCGTGGCTGTTCCGAAGCGGAAGATGTCGCGCAGCAACACGCGCCACCGCCGTTCCAACTGGAAGGCCGTCGTTCCGGCCCTCGTGGCGTGCGACCGCTGCCACGAGCCGAAGCTCGGCCACATCGCGTGCCCGAGCTGCGGCACGTACAACCGCCGCCAGGTCCTCTCGGTCTGATCGGCGGGGTGCACGGATCGATGTCGGACGGTAATCCCTCCCGCAAGGCGGCCATCGCCCCGAAGGGTCCTTCGGGCGGCGGAAAGGCCGGCGGGCCGGCTTCGACCGAATACGACGTCCTGGAAGGGCGCCTCGGGTACACACTTGAGCGCGCCCTTCTGGTACGTGCCCTGACCCACCGCTCGTACGCGTACGAGAACGGTGGGCTGCCCACCAACGAGCGCCTGGAGTTCCTCGGCGACTCGGTGCTGGGCCTGGTGGTGACCGACACCCTCTACCGCGTCCACCCGGACGTCCCCGAGGGCACGCTCGCCAAGCTGCGCGCCGCGGTGGTGAACTCCCGCGCGCTCGCGGACGTCGGCCGGGGTCTGGACCTCGGCGTCTTCATCCGGCTCGGCAAGGGCGAGGAGGGCACCGGCGGTCGCGACAAGTCGTCGATCCTCGCCGACACCGTCGAGGCCGTGATCGGCGCCGTCTACCTGGACCAGGGCCTGGACGCGGCCACCGAGTTCGTCCACCGGCTGTTCGACCCGCTGATCGAGGAGTCCTCTCAGCTGGGGGCCGGCCTGGACTGGAAGACCAGCCTTCAGGAACTCACCGCCTCGGCGGGTATCGGAGTCCCGGAGTACGTGGTCGCGGAGTCCGGTCCGGACCACGAGAAGACCTTCACCGCCGCTGCCCGGGTGGCCGGCGAGGACTTCGGCACCGGTGTCGGCCGCTCGAAGAAGGAAGCCGAGCAGAAGGCCGCGGAGAGCGCCTGGCGGGCGATCAAGGAGAAGTACGCCAACCGCCTGCCCGGTGGCGCCTGAGTTCGCAGTAGCCTTCCTCCTGCAGATCCCCGTCGCAGGAGGCCAGTTCACGTGCCCGAACTCCCCGAGGTAGAGGTCGTCCGCCGAGGGCTGGCGAACTGGGTCGCCGGCCGGACCGTCGCCGGCGTCCAGGTGCTGCACCCGCGCGCGGTGCGCCGCCAGCCCGCCGGGCCGGCCGACTTCGCCGCCCGGCTGACCGGCACCACGCTCGGCAGCGCGCAGCGGCGCGGCAAGTACCTCTGGGTGCCGCTCTCCGGTGCCGGAACCGGATTCTCACTGCTCGGCCACCTCGGGATGAGCGGCCAACTGCTCGTCCAGGACCCGGCGGTGCCCGACGAGACGCATCTGCGGGTGCGGCTGCGGTTCACCGACGGCGGGCGCGAACTGCGCTTCGTCGACCAGCGGACCTTCGGCGGTCTCGCGGTGGAGGAGGCCGAGGACGGCGACCCGGAGGGGACCCCGGTCTCCCTCGCGCACATCGCCCGCGACCCGCTCGACCCGCGCTTCGACGACGCCGCCTTCGTGGCCGCGCTGCGCGCCAGGCGCACCACGGTCAAGCGGGCCCTGCTGGACCAGACCCTGATCAGCGGCGTCGGCAACATCTACGCCGACGAGGCGCTCTGGCGCTCCCGGCTGCACTACGACCGCCCGACCGGCTCGCTCACCCGCCCCCAGGCCGCCGTACTGCTGGCGCACGCCCGGGACGTGATGACCGCCGCCCTCGCCGTCGGCGGCACCAGCTTCGACAGCCTCTACGTCAACGTGAACGGCGAGAGCGGCTACTTCTCCCGCGACCTCGACGCCTACGGCCGTGAGCACGAGCCCTGCCGCCGCTGCGGCACCCCGATCCGCCGCGCGGCCTGGATGAACCGGTCCAGCTACTTCTGCCCCCGCTGCCAGCGCGTGCCACGGGCCCGCAGCGGGGGCTGAAGGGCGCTCCGAGCCGTCAGTGCTTGGTGAGTTCGGGCTCGGCGGCGGTGTCGCCGAGGGCGCCGTGGGTGTCCTGGCCGAAGTAGGCGACGCCGACGGCGGAGACCACGGCGAGCAGGAAGCCGAGGACGCCGAGCCAGCCGAGGCCGGCCTTGGAGGAGTCGCCGAGCCACAGGACGCCGACCGCGCCGGGCAGGACGGTCTCGCCGACCACCAGGGCGGCGGTCGCGCCGTTCACCGAGCCGATCTGCAGCGCGACGGTGTGCACGTACATCCCGCCGAGGCCGCCGACCAGGATCGCGTACAGGGCCGGGTCGGAGAGCAGCCTGCCGAGTTCGAACGGGTCGACGCCGTTGAGGATGCGCACGCCGACGCCGAGGGCGCCGAAGCCGAGGCCGGAGAGCAGACCGGCGACGATCGCGCCGTTGGCGCCCATCCGCCGCACCAGCAGTCCGCCGCCGGCCAGCAGCACGGTGGTGATCGCCAGCAGCCCCCAGTGGAAGGCCATCGACGCGTGGTGGCCGCCCTCCGGGCCGGCCGAGACGGCCAGCAGCACCAGCGCCGAGCAGAGCACGCCGATCGACGCCCACTCCAGCTGCTTCAGCCGTATCCCGAGCAGCTTGATGCTCAGCACCGCGGTGATCACCAGGTTGGCGCTGATGATGGTCTGCGAGAGGAACAGCGGCAGCAGCCGGGCGGCCAGCGCCCCGAGCCCGAAACCGATCAGGTCGAGCACGGTGCCGACGATGAACTCCCAGGTGACCGCGGCCTTCGCGGTCGAGGAGAGGCTGGGCCCGCCGTGCTCGGTGACTCCGGCCGCGGAGCCCCGGGCGGCCTCCTCCCGGGCGGAGCGACGTGATCCGACGGCCTGCAGGACCGAGCCGGTGCCGTAACAGGCGGAGGCCGCCACGGCGGTGACGAGGCCGATGAACACCGAGTGCTCCGATCGAGAGAAGTGGTCAAGAGAAGGTCATGGGACAGGTGGTCCGGCACCACTATGCCTGGTGCCGGGGTAGCGTCAGGACGGGTGTGACCACGGTGGGCCCGCCGGGACGTACGACCGGGCCGGGGCCCGGGTTCCCGCCCCCGGGCAGGCTCAGGGGCGGCCGGGGGGAACATCATCCCGGAGGAGGGCGCCGCCCCCGGCGGACGATGGGGGTGCGCGGCGGTCCCCGTACGCGAAGGGTATGCCGTGCCGGGAGGCCGGCCGGGGTAGCGTCAAGGCATGAGAACCCTTGCTCGACGACGTTCCCGGGGCGCCGGGCCGCTGGCCCTCGTGGCGGCGGTGCTCGGGCTGTTGCTCCTGCTGGCGCCGACCGCCTCGGCGGCCGGCGGGCTGGACGATGCCGCCGCCGCTCTCAAGCAGGGCCGGGTGTACGTCGACCCGGCGATGGAAAGCCGGTTCGGCCAGAGCCAGGCCGACGCCCTGACCGCGAAGATCCGCAAGGCCGACAAGCCGATCTTCATCGCGGTGGTTCCGGCCGCCGATCCGTACGGCGCCACGACGGTCTTCACCGACCTGCGGACCAAGACCGGCATCACCGGCACCTACGGCATCTGGAGCGGCGACCAGTTCAAGGCCCGCTCCGACAAGTCCGCGCTGCCGAGCGTGAACGCGGAGCGGATCGCGGGCGCGTCCTTCCGTTCCCACCCGGGCGACATCGACGCCGTCCTCAACGACTTCGTCGACACCGCCGCCCCGCAGGTCAAGGGCCACGGCGTGAACGGCGACAGCGACAGCGGCGGCGTTTCGACCGCCGCGATCGTCGTCCCGCTGGCCCTGCTGGCGCTGGCCGGCACCGGGGTGTTCCTGCTCTTCCGCCGGGCCAAGCGGCGCAAGGAGGAGCAGCGCCTGGCCGACCTGGCCCAGCTGCGCCAGGTGGTGGACGAGGACATCACCGCCTTCGGCGAGGAGCTGGACCGGCTCGACTTCAGCCCGGGTGCGGCGGACGCCGACGACACCCAGCGCGCCGACTACGCGCACGCCCTCGACTCGTACGAGCGGGCCAAGCGGAGCATGGACGAGGCGAAGGGGCCGGAGGACGTCAAGCCGGTCACCGAGGCGCTGGAGGACGGCCGGTTCTCGCTGGCCACGCTGGCGGCCCGGCGGGAGAAGCGGTCGCTGCCGGAGCGCCGTCCGCCGTGCTTCTTCGACCCCCGGCACGGCCCGTCCGTGCGGGACGCCGACTGGGCCCCGGCCGGCGGCGCGGCGCGCACCGTCCCGGTCTGCCAGGCGGACGCGGCCCGGCTCGCCGCCGGACAGGACCCGGACATCCGGACCGTCCCGACCGAGCACGGCCCGCAGCCGTACTGGAACGCCGGCCCGGCGTACGCGCCGTGGGCGGGCGGCTACTTCGGCGGCTTCGGCGGCGGGCTGCTGCCCGGGCTGCTGGTCGGCACCATGCTCGGCTCGATGATGAGCGGCCCGGCCTACGCGGCCGCGCCGATGATGGACGCCGGCTCGTCCTTCGAGGGCGGCGACTACTCCGGTGCGGACTTCAGCTCCGAGGACTTCGGCGGCGGCTTCGACAGCGGCGGTTTCGACGGCGGGGACTTCGGGGGCGGCGGGGACTTCGGCGGGGGCGGGGACTTCGGCGGAGGATTCTGAGCCGCCACCCGGTCGACCACGGACGGCCCCGCCGGTGACGGCGGGGCCGTCGTGCTGCCGGAGGCCGGCCGGGAGCGCCGGCCGATTGAGTTTGAGAACACAACCCGGTGTGGCAGGCTGGCCGGGTGACCTCCCGCACTCCTTCGGCCCTCCCCGGCCGGCCCTGCTCGATCGCCGCCGCCCTCCAGGTCGTCGGTGAGAAGTGGGCGCTGCTCGCCGTCCGCGAACTGTTCTACGGCAACCACCGCTTCGACCGGATCGCCCGTAACACCGGCGCCCCGCGCGACCGGCTGACCGCGCGGCTGCGCGCCCTGGAGGAGGCGGGCGTGGTGGAGCGCCGCGCCTACAGCGAGCGGCCGCCGCGCTACGAGTACCACCTCACCGAGGCGGGCCGGGACCTCGCGCCGCTCACCCAGGCGCTGCTCGGCTGGGGCGACCGCTGGCTCGCCCCCGAGCCGCCCGTGATCTTCGAGCACGCCCCCGAAGGGCACGAGCCGCACCCCTACGACCCGGCCTGGGTCTGCCGCACCTGCGGCGAGGAGGGGCGGCGGGGCGAGCTGGAGATGGAGATCCACAGCCCGGGCTGGACGGTGGAAGGGCCCGTGGAGCCCTGACCGGGCAGGCCGCGAGGGCGCCGGATAGGGTCTGGGGCATGCACGGTCGTGACGCGCACAGCGATGAACCGGTCCGGGCGACCGCCTGGGTGCGGGGCAAGGTCCAGCAGGTCGGCTTCCGCTGGTGGACCAGGGCGCGGGCGCTGGAGATCGGCCTGACCGGCTATGCGAGCAACCTCGGCGACGGCCGGGTCCAGGTGGTGGCCGAAGGGGCGGCCGTCGACTGCGAGGAACTGCTCGCCCTGCTCCGCGGCCCCGACACCCCCGGCGCCGTCACCGGGGTCACCGAGATCTGGACCGCCGTCGGCAGCGGCTACGAGGGCTTCGAGATCCGCTGAGCCGACCGCCGAACCGGCCGCCGGGCAGGGCGGTTGGGCCGGGCCTCCCACCGGGCCGCCCGAAACAACCGACCACCTTCGGTGTCATGCGGTTGCCATCCGGGCAGACTCGTGGTTGACTCCGCAGCGAACGATGATCCACGAGTACGCGGTGGACCGGCCCGAGACCGTCTGGCGTGACAGCACCGCCATGCAGGTGACAGGGGCGCGGTAGCGTGCGGTGATCGTGTTGACCCGTACAGTCTTTGGTGAGACGCTGGAAACCCGCGCACACGACCGCGTTTTCCCGGTAGGTGCACGCCCCGGTGAGCCCAGCTCACGGTGCGTGTGCCGCAGTGCCCAGCCAGCACTGCCGGTGGAGCGCCGCGCGTGCGTCACCCTTCCCCCTAGACCAGTACCGTTCCGGTTCGGTCACTCAGCGTGGAGGACCATTCATCATGGCAAAGGCGCTTCTCGGGTACGTCGGCGGCCCCGACCCGCGAATGCTTTCCGAGATGCGACGGCTTCAGCAGCGCGTCCAGGACCTTGAATCCGAGCTTCTTCGGATGCAGGCCGAGAACGACGCTCTCACCGCTGTCGCTGACGAGCACTCGCTGCTCAACAGCATCGATCTGGATCAGCGGGAGCCGGCTCTCACCTGAGTCCCGCCCGGTCCTCACAGATCGACGCCGCTGTGCACCGAGCCGCCCCGAAAGGGACGCAGCTTGCAAGGGACGCCCTGAGTGGCGTCCCTTCGTCGTGTCCGCGTCGTGTCCGCGCACGGAACCGGCGGGTCCGGCCGGATACAGTCGCCGCTGGGGGCCCGGGCGAGCGATGAGGAGACCGGCGCGTGCACCTGAAGAGTCTGACGCTGCGCGGGTTCAAATCCTTCGCCTCCGCCACCACCCTGCGCTTCGAGCCCGGGATCACCTGCGTGGTCGGCCCCAACGGCTCCGGCAAGTCGAACGTCGTCGACGCCCTGTCCTGGGTGATGGGGGAGCAGGGCGCCAAGTCGCTGCGCGGCGGCAAGATGGAGGACGTCATCTTCGCCGGGACCAGCGGGCGCGCCCCGCTCGGCCGCGCCGAGGTCAGTCTCACCATCGACAACTCCGACGGCGCGCTGCCGATCGACTACGCCGAGGTGACCATCACCCGGACGATGTTCCGCAACGGTGGCAGCGAGTACGCGCTCAACGGCACCACCTGCCGGCTGCTCGACATCCAGGAACTGCTCTCCGACTCCGGTATCGGCCGCGAGATGCACGTCATCGTCGGCCAGGGCCAGCTGGACTCCGTACTGCACGCCGACCCGATGGGGCGCCGGGCCTTCATCGAGGAGGCCGCCGGCGTCCTCAAGCACCGCAAGCGCAAGGAGAAGGCGCTGCGGAAACTGGACGCGATGCAGGTCAACCTCAACCGGGTCCAGGACCTGGTGGCCGAACTGCGCCGCCAGCTCGGCCCGCTCGGCCGACAGGCCAGGATCGCCCGCCGGGCCGCGGGCATCCAGGCCGATCTGCGCGACGCCCGGCTGCGGCTGCTCGCCGACGACCTGCTCACCCTGCGCCGGGCCGTCGAGGCGGAGACCGCCGACGAACAGGCGCTCACCCTGCGCCGCTCCACCGTCGAGCGGGAACTCGCCCACGCGGTGCGGCGCGAAGCCGTACTGGAGGCCCAGATCCAGCAGCTCGGCCCGAGCCTGGAGACGGCCCGGCAGACCTGGTACCGGCTCTCCGCCCTCGCCGAACGCACCCGCGGCACCCTCGGACTGGCCGAGGCCAGGGCCCGGCACGCGGCCGCCGGCGGGCAGGCCGAGGAGCGGCGCGGGCGCGACCCGGAGGAACTGGAGCGGGAGGCGGGGCGCGTCCGGGAGGAGGAGGCCGAACTGGCCGAGGCACTGGCGGAGGCCCAGTACGCGCTGGCCGAGGCGGTCGAGACCAGGGGAGCGCTGGAACGCGCGCTGGCCGAGGAGGAACGCCGGCTGAAGGGCGTCGCCCGGGCCATCGCGGACCGCCGGGAGGGCCTGGCCCGGCTGCAGGGGCAGTCGGCGGCCGCGCGGTCCAAGGCGGCGGCGGCCGAGGCCGAGATCGGCCGGCTCACCGAGGCCCGGGACGACGCGCTGCTGCGGGCCGGGGCCGCCCAGCGCGAGTACGAGGAACTGCGCGAGCAGGTCGACGCGCTGGCGGTGGACGACGACCAGGCCGACGCCGGGCACGAGGCCGCCCGGGAACGGCTCGCCCGGGTCGAGGGCGACCTCACCGCCGCCCGCGAGGCGGCCGGCGCGGCCGAACGCGAGCGGGCCGGGCTCACCGCGCGGCACGAGACGCTCGCCCTGGGGCTGCGCCGCAAGGACGGCAGCGGAGCCCTGCTCGCGGCCGGTGACCGGCTGACCGGTCTGCTGGGCCCGGCGGCCGCGCTGCTGCGGATCGAACCCGGCGCCGAGGCGGCCGTCGCGGCCGCGCTCGGAGTGGCCGCGGACGCGGTGGCCGCCGACTCGCCCGCTACGGCCGCCGAGGCGCTGCGCCTGCTGCGCGAGGAGGACTCCGGGCGGGCCGCCCTGCTGATCGCCGGAGCCGCCGAACCCGACCACGCCGTGGGGGAGTTGCCCGCAGGTGCCCGCTGGGCCGCCGAACTGGTCGACGGCCCGCCGGGGTTGCGGTCGGCCGCGCGCGCCCTGCTGGACCGGACCGTGCTGGTCGGCTCGCTCGACGAGGCGCTGCAACTGATCCACGAGCGGCCCGGGTTGACCGCCGTCACGGTCGACGGCGACCGGCTCGGCGCGGGGTTCGCGCACGGCGGATCCGGTGGTGCGCCCAGTCTGCTGGAGACCCAGGCCGCGGTGGACGAGACCGCCCGGGCGATCGCCGAACTGGCCGTCCAGTGCGCGGAGTCCGCCGAGCGGCTGGATCAACTCACGGAGCTGCGAAGGGAGTCGGCCGCCGAACTGGAGCGGCTGGCGGCCCGGCGGCGGCAGGCCGGGAAGGACCGGGCCGAGGTGGCGGGCGCGCTCGGCCGGCTCGGCGGGCAGGCCCGCGCCGCCGCCGGCGAGGCCGAACGGCTGGCGGCCGCCGCCGCCCGGGCCGAGGACGGCCTGGCGCAGCTGCTGGCCGGCGCCGAGGAACTGGCCGAACGGCTCGCGGCGGCCGAGGAGTCGGCGGACGCGGGGGAGGACGAGCCGGACACCACCGAGCAGCAGCGGCTGGCCGACGCCGCCGCCCGGGCCCGGCAGACCGAACTGGAGGCCCGACTCGCGGTACGCACCCACGAGGAGCGGGTCCGCGCCCTCACCGGCCGGGCGGACCAGCTGGACCGGGCCGCCCGGGCCGAGCGCGAGGCGCGCGCCCGGGCCGCCGAGCGCCGCCGGCGCGCCGAGCACGACGCCGGGGTGGCGAACGCCGTCGCGGCGGGCGCCCGGCAGCTGCTGGCCTGCGTGGAGGTGTCGCTGGCCCGCGCGGACACCGAGCGGGCGGCCGCCGAGCAGGCGCGCGCCGAACGGGAGACGGAGCTGCGGGACCACCGCGAGCACGGGCGCGGGCTCAAGGCCGAGCTGGACAAGCTGGTCGACGCCGGGCACCGGGACGAGGTGCTGCGAGCGGAGAAGCGGCTGCGGATCGAACAGGTGGAGACCCGGGCGCTGGAGGAGTTCGGCATCGGGGGCGACGAACTGCTCGCCTCCTACGGCCCTGAGCAGCTCGTCCCGCCGACGCCCGCGGCGCCGGACGCCGACGGCAGCGCGGCGGAGGGCCAGGAGCAGGGCGAGCCGCGCCCGTTCGTCCGGGCCGAGCAGGAGAAGCGGCTGAAGGCGGCCGAGAAGGCGTACCAGCAGCTCGGCAAGGTGAACCCGCTCGCGCTGGAGGAGTACGCGGCGCTGGAGGAGCGGCACCGCTTCCTCGGCGAACAGCTGGACGACCTCAAGCGCGGCCGGCGCGACCTGCTGGACATCGTCAAGGACGTGGACGAGCGGGTCGAGCAGCTGTTCACCTCGGCCTACCACGACACCGCCGCCCAGTTCGAGGGCGTGTTCTCCCGGCTCTTCCCGGGTGGGGAGGGGCGGCTGGTACTGACCGACCCGGACTCCATGCTGACCACGGGCGTCGAGGTGGAGGCCCGTCCGCCGGGCAAGAAGGTCAAGCGGCTCTCGCTGCTCTCCGGCGGCGAGCGCTCGCTCACCGCGGTGGCGCTGCTGGTGTCGATCTTCAAGGCCAGGCCCAGCCCGTTCTACGTGATGGACGAGGTGGAGGCGGCGCTCGACGAGACCAACCTGCGCCGGCTGATCGGGATCATGGAGGAGCTGAGGGAGAGCTCCCAGCTGATCGTGATCACCCACCAGAAGCTGACCATGGAGTCCGCCGACGCCCTCTACGGCGTGACCATGAAGGGCGACGGCATCTCCCAGGTGATCAGCCAGCGCCTGCGCGAGGGGGCGCCTCCCGGCCGCCGGACCGGGGGAGAGCACCGGGAGCGGCCGAAGACGGTCCGACCCGCATCGGTCTAGGGCCAGTTCGACGACTGGCCCTACGCCGCCTGCGGTCCGCCGGGGTCCCGGTCACGGATACTGGGGGGGTTATGGAATACGTGATCCTTGCCGTAGTCATCGCCGTGGTCGCCATCGGCGCGATCGCCGGCCTCGTCGTTTCCGGCAGACGACGCCAGCAGCTGCCCCCGAAGTCGCCGGCGCCGGTCATCACGGCGCCCCCGACCCCGCAGGAGCCCCAGGTCGGCGACGAGTCCGCGCCGCCGACCGAGGAGCCCAGACGCACCGTCGAGGAGGTGGAGCTCCCCGAGGCCGAGGCCGTCCCCGCGCCGGCCGAGGCCGAGGAGGCTCCGGCCCTCGAAGTCCCCGAGCCCACCGCAGGCCGACTCGTCCGGCTGCGCTCCCGGCTCTCCCGCTCGCAGAACTCGCTCGGCAAGGGCCTGCTCACGCTGCTCTCGCGTGAGCGCCTGGACGAGGACACCTGGGAGGAGATCGAGGAGACCCTGCTGACCGCCGACGTCGGCGTCGCCCCCACCCAGGAGCTGGTCGATCGGCTCCGCACCCGGGTGAAGGTGCTCGGCACCCGTACCCCGGAAGACCTGCGCGGCCTGCTGCGCGAGGAACTGGTCGAGCTGATCGGCACCGAAGCCGACCGCACCGTGCACTCCACCAGGCACGCGGAGGGCCCGGCCGTGGTCCTGGTGGTCGGCGTCAACGGCGTCGGCAAGACCACCACCACCGGCAAGCTGGCCCGGGTCCTGGTCGCCGACGGCCGCAAGGTGGTGCTCGGCGCCGCCGACACCTTCCGGGCCGCCGCCGCCGATCAGCTGCAGACCTGGGGCGAGCGGGTCGGCGCGCGGACCGTACGCGGCCCGGAGGGCGGTGACCCGGCCTCGATCGCGTTCGACGCGGTCAAGGAGGGCATCGCCGAGGGCGCCGACACCGTGCTGGTGGACACCGCCGGCCGACTGCACACCAAGACCGGCCTGATGGACGAGCTGGGCAAGGTCAAGCGGGTGGTCGAGAAGCACGGCCCGGTGGACGAGGTGCTGCTGGTGCTGGACGCCACCACCGGTCAGAACGGCCTGATCCAGGCCCGGGTCTTCGCCGAGGTGGTCGACATCACCGGCATCGTGCTGACCAAGCTGGACGGCACGGCCAAGGGCGGCATCGTGGTCGCCGTGCAGCGGGAGCTGGGCGTCCCGGTCAAGCTGATCGGTCTCGGCGAGGGCGCCGACGACCTGGCGCCGTTCGAGCCGGGCGCGTTCGTCGACGCGCTGATCGGGGACTGACCCCCGTCTCGGTGAAGAAGGGTCCGCTCCGCGAGGGGCGGGCCCTTCGGCGCTGTCCGGACCAGGGCGAGCCCGTCCGGACGTCCTCGGCGCGGTCCGGGCGCCCGGGGGAGCGGAGCGCCCGGCGCCCGGTCAGGAGGCGAGCCAGGCGGGTTCGGCGGTGCGCTCGCGGCTGCGGTGACAGGCGTAGGCGAGCGTGCCGAGCAGCAGCCGGGCCTCGGGCGGGCAGCCGGCGTTGTCGCGGGTGGGCCGGCGCAGCCAGCGCACCGGGCCGAGGCCGCGGAGCACGGTGGGCGGCGCGGCGACATAGCCGCCCTCGCCGTGGCAGGTGAGGTCCAGGGCGGCGTCGTCCCATCCCATCCGGTACAGCAGGTCGGGCAGCCGGCGGGCGGTGCCGGCCGCGACCAGGAACTGGAGCCGGCCGGTGGGGGTGGCGAGCACCGGGCCGATCTGGGTGCCCATCCGCTCCAGCCGGACCAGGGCCTGGAGGCCGGCCTGCTCGGGGACGTCCAGGACGTCGAAGGCCCGGCCGGTGGGGAACAGGACCGAGTCGTCCGCGTCGGGCCGCCCGGCGGGCCGACGGCCGGACCCGGGGTGCAGACCGGGCGCGCCGCAGCGGGGGGTGCCGCACTGGCAGCGGGCCGGGGCGCTGCCGGAGCCGGCCGGGCCGCCGACGGCGACCGCCCAGCCCCAGCGGCCGGTGTACTCCGCGGCGGCCCGGGACGCGGTGACGCGGGTGCGGCGGCGCGCGCCCAGCTGTGTCAGCCGCAGGTGTCCCAGCCGAAGTTCGCCGAACAGGTTGTCCATGCCTCCCCCAACAGATTCAGGTAGCCGATGGTTACGGGATAGTGACTGTGTGTTGCGTGATGGTTGCGTCGTGCGTGGTGCGGTAGCGGCGCGCAGCGCGCGGCGTGCGCCTGTTGCGACGGTGTGCCTCGGGCGCCGCCTTGTGGCCGGCGGTGTCGATGCCCGATCGTCGGGAGGGTGGGGCGGCCGGCGAGGAGTCGGGTGTCAAACTCGCCTGTGGTTGTTGTGGGTTGCGATGATTTCGGGGTGTGCCGGGGCGGACTTGGCGGCCTGCATATGCCGGACGGTCGGACCTCTCCAGTGAAGCGTGCGGGGCCTGGCTTCGGTTCACTCCTGGGGGTGGCGAAAGGTGGCGTTTCGCCAGGGCCGCTCCCTCGGGCAGCCGGCGGGGCATTACGTTCAGCACACGGACATCGTCGGGGAGTCCGCTCCGGGCCATCTACGGACGGGAGTTGGGAGAACTGACGAACCGTCCGTGGCGATGGCGCACCAGTACGACAACTGATACGGCAGCAACCTCGGATACGGCACGTCTGGCAAGAGCCCGCAACCGTCGGGCGGACACGATCGGGGGCCCCTCAGCAGGGGCCGGGCGGGATGGGGACATTCCCATGGCAGAGAAGCAACCCAATGAGAAGCTGACCACGTGGTTCGGCCGCAGCGGCTGGTCCAAGGGCGAGTTGGCCCGCCAGGTCAACCGCAGGGCCCGTCAGATCGGTGCCCACCATGTGTCCACGGACACCTCGCGGGTGCGCCGCTGGCTCGACGGTGAGCAGCCCCGAGAACCTATCCCAAAGATCATGTCGGAACTGTTCTCCGAGCGTTTCGGCTCGGTGGTCTCCATCGAGGACCTCGGCCTGCGCGCCGCCATCCCGGTCTCCACCGTGGGCGGCGGCGTCGACCTGCCGTGGAGCGCGCCCCAGACCGTTCAGCTGATCAGCGACTACTCCCGCAGCGACCTGATGCTCAACCGGCGGGGTTTCCTGGGCACCTCGCTCGCCCTGACCGCCGGTGCCGCGCTGATCGAGCCCATGCAGCGCTGGCTCGCCCCGGGCCCGAGCGGCGTGCCCACCCCGATCCTCACCGCGGCCAACGGCGGCGAGCCGTTCACCGGCCGGCTCTCCGAGCCCGAGCTGGAACTGCTGGAGCAGACCACCGTCATGTTCCGCCAGTGGGACGCCCAGAACGGCGGCGGGCTGCGCCGCAAGGCCGTCGTCGGCCAGCTCCACGAGGTCACCGACCTGCTCCAGGAGACGTACCCCGAGCAGACCACCAAGCGGCTGTTCCGGCTCACCGCCGAACTGGCCCACCTGGCCGGCTGGATGTCGTACGACGTCGGGATGCACCCCAGCGCGCAGAAGTACTACGTGCTGGCGCTGCACGCCGCCAAGGAGGCCGGCGACCGCCCGTTCGGCGCGCTCATCCTCACCGACATGAGCCGCCAGATGATCCACCTCAACCGCGGCGAGGACGCCCTGGAGCTGATCCACCTCGCCCAGTACGGCAGCCGCGACACCGCCACCCCGCGCCAGCAGTCGCTGCTGTACGCGATGGAGGCGCGCGCCTACGCCACCATCGGCGAGGTGAACCGCTGCGCCCGGGCCGTCCGGCTGGCCGAGGACACCTTCACCGACATCCGCGAGGGCGACGGCGACCCGGACTGGCTGAAGTTCTTCTCGCCCGCCGAGCTGAACGCCGAGAACGCGCACTCCTTCCGCGACCTCGCCTACCACTCCGACCAGGCCGAGCTGTACGCCTCGATGTCCGCCCCGGTGATGGAGCGCGCGGTGGACCTCTTCCGCCAGGACGGTGACCACGTCCGCTCGTACGCCTTCAACCTGATCGGCATGGCCAGCGTGCACCTGCTGCAGAAGGAGCCGGAGCAGGCCGCGGCGATGGCCGAGCAGGCGGTGGACATCGCCACCAAGGTGCGCTCGGAGCGGCTCAACTCCCGGGTGCGCAAGACCACCGAGGCCGCCGCCTCCCGGTTCAGGGGCGTGGACGCGGTCAGCCGGCTCAAGGAGCGGGTGGTCCAGGACATTCCGGAGTACGTCTCGGTGGTCTGACCCGCGCCGGGCCACCCCCCCACGGGCCTCCGTCGAGGCCCCGCCCGCCCCGCCGACCGTGACGGCCGCCGCCGTCACGGTCGGCGGCATGTCCGGCGGCTCCGGCGGTATGTCCGGCACATGGCGCACGGGCACACGGCGCCCGGCGCGCCGCACCGCCCGGGCCCGCCGCGCGCGGCACGATAGCCGGTCCGGAGGCCCGGCGCGGCCGCGGTTCACGCAGGCGTAACCCCCGCGTCGCCGTCGTCACGGCCGCGAAACAACGGGCCGCACCGGCTGAAACCGGCCTTCGGCACGCTCCATCTCATCGCCGACACCCCGGGTACACGGGTAACCCGGGTGTGGAGCGGCTTCCACCATGAGGAGACGCCGATGCCGGACGGCTTCAGCGCGGGCGACACCGCCTTCGTGCTCATCAGTGCGGCCCTGGTCATGTTGATGACCCCGGGCCTGGCCTTCTTCTACGGAGGCATGGTCAGGGCCAAGAGCACGCTCAACATGCTGGCGATGAGCTTTCTCTCGCTCGGCATCGTCAGCGTGCTCTGGGTCCTCTACGGGTACTCGCTCAGCTTCGGCCCCGACGCGGGTGCCGGCCTGATCGGCAACTTGGACTTCCTCGGCCTGCACGGCATCGGCCTGAACGACCTCACCGGGACGATTCCCGTCACCGCGTTCTCCGCCTTCCAGCTGATGTTCGCGATCATCACCCCGGCCCTGATCAGCGGCGCCGTCGCGGACCGCGCCAGATTCGCCGCCTGGGGCCTGTTCATCGCGCTCTGGGTGACCGTGGTCTACTTCCCGGTCGCGCACTGGGTGTTCTTCTTCGACGGCGGCAAGGGCGGCTGGCTCGGCGACCGCAACGGCGTGATCGACTTCGCCGGCGGCACCGCCGTGCACATCAACGCGGGCGTCGCGGGTCTGGCCCTCTGTCTGGTGCTGGGCAGGCGGATCGGCTTCCGGAAGGACCCGATGCGCCCGCACAGCCTGCCGCTGGTGATGCTCGGCTCCGGGCTGCTCTGGTTCGGCTGGTTCGGCTTCAACGCCGGTTCGGCGCTGGCCGCCAACGGCGTCGCCGCGATGGCGCTGGTCAACACCCAGGTCGCCACGGCGGCCGCGCTGCTCGGCTGGCTGGTCTACGAGAAGCTGCGGCACGGCGCGTTCACCACGCTGGGCGCCGCCTCCGGCGCGGTGTCCGGCCTGGTCGCCATCACCCCCGCCTGCGGCTCGGTCAGCCCGCTCGGCGCGGTGGCGATCGGTCTGGTCGCGGGTGCGGTCTGCGCCGCCGCGATCAGCCTCAAGTACCGCTTCGGCTTCGACGACTCGCTCGACGTGGTCGGTGTGCACGCGGTCGGCGGCGCGATCGGCTCGCTGCTGGTCGGCCTCTTCGCCACCGGCACGGTCGGCCAGACCGCCAAGGGCCTGTTCTACGGCGGCGGCCCGGGACAGCTCGGCAAGCAGGCGATGGGCGTGGCGGTGGTCGGCGGGTACTCCTTCGTGCTCTCCTGGCTGCTCGCCAAGGCGATCGACCGCACGGTCGGGTTCCGGGTCGCCGACGAGGTCGAGCTCGCCGGCATCGACCAGGCCGAGCACGCCGAATCCGCCTACGACTTCAGCGCGATGGGCGCCGGCCTGGCCAGGACCGCCTTCGTCTCCGTACCGGTCTCCGTCGCTGTCTCCGCTCCCGCCGCGGTCGTGGTGGCCGACCCGCTCCGGACCTCCCCCGCCCCGGCGCCCGCCGCGGCCGTGGTCGCCGGTCTGGCCAGGACCGCTCCCGCTCCCGCCCCCGCCGCGGCCGTGGTCGCCGCGGTCGAGTCCGTCGCCGAGGCCGCCGAGAAGAACGGGGCCGATGCCCAGTGAAGCTGATCACCGCAGTCATCAAGCCGCACCGCCTGGACGACGTGAAGGCCGCCCTGCAGGCCTTCGGAGTGCACGGCCTGACCGTCATCGAGGCCAGCGGCTACGGCCGCCAGCGCGGCCACACCGAGGTCTACCGGGGCGCGGAGTACCAGGTGGACCTGGTGCCCAAGGCCAGGATCGAGGTGCTGGTCGAGGACGAGGACGCCGATCAGCTGATCGACGTCCTGGTGAAGGCCGCCCGGACCGGAAAGATCGGCGACGGCAAGGTCTGGAGCGTCCCGGTCGACACGGCCGTCCGGGTCCGCACCGGCGAGCGCGGCCCCGACGCCCTCTAGCATTCAGCTCGATCAACCCGCGGGCGGGCCCGCGACCACCCGGTGGTCGCCGGTCCGCTGACGGCGCATCAGCCCAGGACGACGGACGGGGACCCGTATGACCGCCGAGACCTCTCCTCCCCCCTCACCCGGCGACGGGCACCAGGGGACCGGCCCGCCCGCCGACTACGCCGCCGCCCGGGCCGGGCTGCTGGCCGCCCCCGGTCCCACCGGTGACGCCCGCCGCACCGCGCTGGCCGCGCTCACCGACGACTGGCTGGGCGGCCTGCTCACGGCGGCCGGCGCCCCGGCCGGCGTCGCCCTGGTCGCCGTCGGCGGCTACGGACGCGGCGAACTCTCGCCCCGCAGCGACCTCGACGTGCTGCTGCTGCACGACGGCCCGCTCGACCCGGAGCTGCCCGAGCGCATCTGGTACCCCGTCTGGGACAGCGGCGCCGCCCTCGACCACTCGGTGCGCACCCTCGCCCAGGCCCGGACCGTCGCCGCCGCCGACCTCAAGGCCCAGCTCGGCCTGCTGGACGCCCGGCACATCGCCGGGGACCCGGCGCTCACCGAGGCCCTGCGCTCCGCCGTCCTCGGCGACTGGCGCGCGAGCGCCCCCCGGCGCCTGCCCGAGCTGCGCGAACTCGCCCGGGAGCGGGCCGAGCGGCACGGCGAGCTGTCCTTCCTGCTGGAGCCCGACCTCAAGGAGGCCAGGGGCGGCCTGCGCGACGTGGTCACACTCGACGCGATCGCCGCCAGCTGGCTGGCCGACGCCCCCCGGGACGGTCTGGACGCCGCCGCGCTGCGGCTGGCCGACGTACGCGACGCCCTGCACCTGGCCACCGGCCGGGCCACCGAGCGGCTCAGCCTCCAGGACCAGGACCAGGTGGCCGAGCGGCTCGGGGTGCTGGACGCCGACACCCTGCTGCGCCAGGTGTACGAGGCCGCCCGCACCGTCGCCTACGCGAGCGATGTCACCTGGCGGGCGGTGGACCGGGTGCTCGCCGCCCGCTCCACCCGGGGCCGGCGGTCGTCGCGGCTCTCCTTCCCCTTCACCGGCGCCGGGCGCGGCGCCGGCGCGGTGGCCCGGGGCGCGGTCCGGCGCCGCCCGCTCGCCGAGGGTGTGGTCGAGCAGGACGGCGAGGCGGTGCTCGCCCAGGGTGCCCGCCCGGCCGCCGATCCGGCGCTGCCGCTGCGCGCCGCGGCCGCCGCCGCCCAGAACGGGCTGACCGTCTCGTACGCGACGGTGCGCCGGTTGGCCGCCGAGTGCCGTCCGCTGCCGGTGCCCTGGCCGGACGAGGCGCGCGAGCAACTGGTCACCCTGCTGGGCGCGGGCGAGGCGTGCATCCCGGTCTGGGAGGCGCTGGAGGCGGAGGGGCTGATCACCCGGCTGCTGCCGGACTGGGAGCGGGTGCGCTGCCGGCCGCAGCGCAACGCGGTGCACCGCTGGACGGTGGACCGGCACCTGGTGGAGACGGCGGTCCGGGCCGCCGCGATGACCCGCCGGGTGGCCAGACCCGACCTGCTGCTGGTCGCCGCGCTGCTGCACGACCTCGGCAAGGGCCTGCCCGGCGACCACAGCGAGGCGGGTGAGGTGATCGTCCGCGATGTGGCCGTCCGGATGGGTTTCGACGAGGACGACACGGAGACCCTGGCGGTGCTGGTCCGCCATCATCTGGCCCTGGTGGAGACCGCGACCCGGCGGGACCTGGACGACCCGGCCACCGTGGAGGCGATCACCAAGGCGGTCGGCACCCCGGCGCGGCTGGAGCTGCTGCACGCGCTGACCGAGGCCGATGCCACCGCCACCGGCCCCGCCGCCTGGAGCAGCTGGCGGGCCTCGCTGGTGGACGGCCTGGCCGCCCGGGCCGCGGCCCAGCTGGCCGGCGGGCAGCCGGGCCGGGCGGAGGCCGAGCCGACCGCGGAGCAGGAGCGGCTCGCGGTGGAGGCCGCCCGGACCGGCGGGCCGGCGCTCACGCTGCTGGCCCAGGCCGGGCCGGAGGTCCCGGGGCCGGGCCGGGAGGGTGCCGGGCCGACGGGCACCGAACCGATGGGCGTCCGGCTGACCCTGGCCGTACCGGACCGGCCGGGTCTGCTCGGCACGGTCGCCGGGGTGCTCGCGCTGCACCGGCTGACCGTCCGCTCGGCAGGCCTGCGCGAGCTGGACCCGATCGGCGCGGGCGCGGTGCTGCTGCTCTCCTGGACGGTGGCCGCCGAGTTCGGCGAGCTGCCGGAGGCAGCCCGGCTGCGGGCCGATCTGCGCCGGGCGCTGGACGGTTCACTGGACGTCTCGCGCCGGCTCGCCGAGCGCGACGCGGCCACCCCGCGCCGACCCGGCATCCCCACCCCGCCGCCGCTGGTCGCGGTCGCGCCCGCGGCGGCCTCGGCCACCGCGACGGTGCTGGAGGTCCGCGCCCATGACGCCCCCGGCCTGCTGCACCGGATCGGCCGGGCGCTGGACGGGGCCGGTGTCCGGGTCAGGACCGCGTACGTCAGCACGCTCGGCGCGGACGCCGTCGACTCCTTCTACCTGACCGACGCGGCGGGCCGGCCGCTCTCGGCCCGGCGGGCCGGGGAGGTGGCGGCGGCCGTGCGGGCCGCGCTGGTCCGAGGACCGGACGCCGGGCCGAGCACCGGCCGGGACTCCGGGCCGAGCACCGGCCGAACGGCGTACTGAACACCGGGTGAACCCGGGTGGAGACCGTACCCGGGGCGGCCGGATACCCTGGGGGGCGACGACCGTACCGATACCGATGCCGCAGAGGACCCGCGACGACGTGTTCGACACCCTTTCCGATCGCCTCGCAGCGACGTTCAAGAACCTCCGGGGCAAGGGCCGCCTCAGCGAGGCGGACATCGACGCCACCGCCCGCGAGATCCGCATCGCGCTGCTGGAGGCGGACGTTGCGCTGCCGGTCGTGCGGGCCTTCATCAAGCAGGTCAAGGAGCGGGCACTCGGTGTCGAGGTCTCCGGCGCGCTGAACCCCGCGCAGCAGATCATCAAGATCGTCAACGAGGAGCTCATCGCCATCCTCGGTGGCGAGACGCGCCGGGTGAAGTTCGCCAAGAACGGCCCGACGGTGATCATGCTCGCCGGTCTCCAGGGTGCCGGTAAGACCACCCTCGCGGGCAAGCTCGGCCACTGGCTGAAGACGCAGAAGCACACCCCGCTGCTGGTCGCCTGCGACCTCCAGCGCCCCAACGCCGTCAACCAGCTCCAGGTCGTCGCCGACCGCGCGGGCGTGGCCTTCTACGGCCCGCAGCCGGGCAACGGCGTGGGCGACCCGGTGCAGGTCGCCCGGGACTCGATCGAGTACGCCAAGCAGAAGCAGTACGACGTCGTCATCGTCGACACCGCCGGCCGCCTGGGCATCGACGCCGAGCTGATGCAGCAGGCCGCCGACATCCGGGCCGCGGTCAACCCGGACGAGGTCCTGTTCGTCGTCGACGCGATGATCGGCCAGGACGCGGTCACCACCGCGCAGGCCTTCCTCGACGGCGTCGACTTCACCGGTGTGGTGCTCTCCAAGCTCGACGGCGACGCCCGCGGTGGTGCCGCCCTGTCGGTCGCGCACGTCACCGGCCGGCAGATCATGTTCGCCTCCAACGGCGAGAAGGTCGACGACTTCGACGCCTTCCACCCCGACCGGATGGCCTCGCGCATCCTCGGCATGGGCGACGTGCTCTCGCTGATCGAGAAGGCCGAGCAGACCTTCTCGCAGGCCGAGGCCGAGAAGATCGCCTCCAAGCTGCAGGGCGGCGGCAAGGACTTCACGCTCGACGACTTCCTGGACCAGCTGGAGCAGGTCCGGAAGATGGGCTCGATCTCCAAGCTGCTGGGCATGCTGCCCGGCATGGGCCAGATCCGCGAGCAGATCAACAACATCGACGACAAGGACGTCGACCGGGTCGGCGCCATCATCAAGTCGATGACCCCGGCCGAGCGGACCGACCCGAAGATCATCAACGGCTCGCGCCGGCTGCGCATCGCCAAGGGTTCGGGCGTCGGCGTCGGCGAGGTCAACAACCTGGTCGAGCGGTTCTTCGAGGCCCGCAAGATGATGTCCGCGATGGCCTCCGGCAAGGGCATGCCCGGCATGCCGGGGATCCCGGGCATGGGCGGCGGCTCGAAGAAGTCCGCCAAGAAGGCCCCGCAGGCCAAGGGCAAGCGCAAGAGCGGCAACCCGCTGAAGCGCGCGCAGGAGGAGGCCGCGGCCGCCCAGCGCCGCGCCCTGGGCCCGGGGGCCGGCCAGGCCCCGGCCGACGGCGGCGGCGCGTTCGGCCTCGGCGCGGGCAAGGGCCCGGCCGACTTCGAGCTGCCCAAGGAGTTCAAGGACCTGCTGTAGACCCTGCGGCCGGTGCGGAACCGAGGCGCCGCGAACGGCCCGCCTCCCCGAACCAGGGCGCCGCGAACGGCCCGCCTCCCGGTACCGCCGGGGCGGTGGGCCGTTCGTATGTCCGATGATGGTGCCGTGAGAGTGACGATCAGGGCCCCGCGGGCAGGGGACGAAGCTGCGTACGCCGAGGCAGTCCGACGGTCCGCCGACCACATCGGGCGGTGGAACCCGGTCGAGCCGGACGGGCTGCCGGAACTCCTGGAGCGCCAGGGCGCCGGCCTGCGGACCTTCCTGATCGTGGACCGGGCCAGCGGTGGGCTGGTCGGCAAGGTGAACGTCGCCAACATCGTGATGGGCCGGTTCTGCAACGGCGCGCTCGGCTACGACTCGTACCTGCCGTTCGCCGGCACCGGCCGGATGACCGAGGGCATGCGGCTGGTGCTGGACCGCTGCTTCGCCCCGCAGGCCTCCGGCGGGCTCGGCCTGCACCGGCTGGAGATCAACGTGCAGCCGGACAACGAGCGCTCGATCGCGCTGGCCCGGCGGCTGGGCTTCCGGCACGAGGGATCCACCCCGCGGATGCTGTACCTGCAGGGGGCCTGGCGGGACCACGAGCGGTTCGCGATGACCGCCGAGGAGTGGCCCGGCCTGGGGGAGTAGGGCCTGCTCAGCGGCGTCCGGGCGCGGCGTTGCGGTTGGATCACCCGAGCGGATGTCCGTATTGTCCGACGGGTGACCGATCCCGTACCGCCGCGCCAGACCCCCGACCAGCCCTGGCGGTCCGAAGGCGCCCCGCCTCCGCCGCCTCCGCGCCGCAGGATGCCCGGCGGCTGGCCGGGCCTCGTCCTCACCGCGCTCGTGGTGTTCCTGATCTCCGACCTGCTGCTGTCCTTCTTCGGCAACGCCGGGGCCACCACGATCTCCTACACCGAGTTCGACAACCAGTTGAACAAGGGCAACGTCACCAAGATCTACTCCAAGGGCGACTCCATCGAGGGCACCCTGAAGAGCGCCGAGCCCAAGCCGGACGGCGCCAAGGGCACCTACACCGAGTTCGACACCCAGCGGCCGGTCTTCGCCGGGGACAACCTCTGGACCGCCCTCCAGCAGCACGGCGTCGAGGTCACCGCCTCGCCGGTGGTCCAGCAGCGCAGCTTCCTCGCCAACCTGCTGATCTCGCTCGCCCCGATGCTGCTGCTGATCCTGATCTGGGTGCTGCTCGCCCGCCGGATGGCCGGTGGCATGGGCGCCGGCGCGCTCGGCCGCAAGGCCCCGCCCAAACCGGTCACCAGTGACGCCGGCACCCGCACCACCTTTGCCGACGTGGCCGGTATCGACGAGGTCGAGGCCGAACTCACCGAGGTGGTCGACTTCCTCAAACACCCCGAGCAGTACCGTCGGCTCGGCGCCAAGATGCCGCGCGGCGTGCTGCTCTCCGGCCCGCCCGGCACCGGGAAGACCCTGCTCGCCCGGGCCGTCGCCGGTGAGGCGAACGTGCCGTTCTTCTCCGCCTCCGCCTCCGAGTTCATCGAGATGATCGTCGGCGTCGGCGCCAGCCGGGTCCGCGAGCTCTTCGCCGAGGCCCGCAAGGTCGCCCCGGCGATCATCTTCATCGACGAGATCGACACCATCGGCCGCCAGCGCGGCGGCAGCGGCGGCATGGGCGGCCACGACGAGCGCGAGCAGACGCTCAACCAGATCCTCACCGAGATGGACGGTTTCACCGGCTCCGAGGGCGTCATCGTCATCGCCGCCACCAACCGGGCGGAGGTGCTCGACCCGGCCCTGCTGCGCCCCGGCCGGTTCGACCGGCGGATCACCGTCAGCCCGCCGGACCGGAACGGACGGGCCGCCATCCTGCGCATCCACACCCGGACCGTCCCGCTCGCCGGGGACACCGACCTCAACCAGCTGGCCAAGGTCACCCCCGGCATGACCGGCGCCGAACTGGCCAACCTGGTCAACGAGGCCGCCCTGCTGGCCGTCAAGCGGAAGCAGGACGCGGTGGGGGAGCGCGACCTCTCGGACGCGCTGGAGAAGGTCCAGCTCGGCGCCGTCCGCCCACTGGTGATGCCGCAGTCCGAGCGTGAGCGCACCGCGTACCACGAGAGCGGCCACGCACTGCTCGGGATGCTCCAGCCGGGCGCGGATCCGGTCCGCAAGATCACCATCGTGCCGCGCGGGCGGGCGCTCGGCGTCACCCTCTCCACCCCCGAGACCGACCGCTACTCCTACACCGAGGCCTATCTGCGCGGCCGGATCATCGGCGCGCTCGGTGGGATGGCCGCCGAGCAGGTCGTCTACGGCGTGATCACCACCGGCGCGGAGAGCGATCTGGAGCAGGTCACCAACATCGCCCGGGGCATGGCAGGCCGCTGGGGCATGAGCGAGCGGGTCGGCCGGCTCACCGCCGTCCCCGCCGACCCACAGGGCGCGTACGGGCTGTCCGCCGCACCGACCACGCTGGACGCGGTGGACGAGGAGGCCCGGCGGATCGTCGCCGAGTGCTACGAGGAGGCGGTGCGGCTGCTGACCGAGCAGCGGGCCCGGCTGGACGCGCTGGCGGCGGCGCTGCTGGAGGCCGAGACGCTGGACGAGGAGGCGGCCTACCGGGCCGCCGGGGTGCCGCGGAAGTCGCTCGACCAGGCGTGAGCCGTTCGAGTGAGGGCGCTCGCCGGGTGGCGGGCGCCCTCTTCGTTCGCGCGGCGGGCTCTTTCGCTCGGCGGGCTACCGGGGTTGCTCGGCGACCAGGTAGCGGAAGAGGTTCTCCATGCGGACCGAGCCGTCCGGGCGCAGGTACGGGGCCAGCGCCTCCTCCAGTTCCTTGGCCACCAGCGGCAGCCCGGAGAACTCCGCCGCCGCCTCGTACAGGCCGGTGGAGAGCAGCCCGCGCACCGCGCTGTCCAGGTCCGGGTAGGCGAACGGGCAGCTCACCCGGCCGCTGCCGGCCGGGTGCAGACCGGCGCCGGCGAGCAGATCCTCCAGCGCGCCGGGCGGACTCAGCTCGAACGGGTCACGCGCGGTGGTACGGCCGGCCATCCGGCGGGCCACGTCCAGGACGGACGCGCTCTCGCAGCGCTCCGGCGGGCCCCAGGCGGCCAGCACCACGTGCCCGCCGGGGAGCGTCAGCCGGGCCGCCTCGGCCACCACCCGGGCCGGGTCGGCGGATCCGGGCAGCTGCTCGAAAACGGTCACCAGCGAATAGGCCGAGTGGGGGAGGGCCGTCGTTGGCCGGGCACCGGCTCCGACCCGCAGCCGGCGGCCCCGGGCCAGCTCGCGCAGCTCGTCCTGCGGCTCCAGACCGGAGACCTGCGCGCCCCGCCCGGCGGCGAGCAGCAGCGCCAGGCCGGACCGGCAGCCGAGGCCCAGGACGCTGGTCGCCGGGCCGACCTCCAACCGGCTGTAGACGGCTTCGTAGAGCGGTACCAGCATGCGTTCCTGGATCTCCGCCCAGTCGCGCGCCCGCGCGGGCCACGCGATCGCGCGCGGTGGGTCGTGCGGGACGTGCGGGCGTGCGCCCGTGGGTCGTACGGTCGTGCCGGTCGTCCGAGCTGAAGCCATCGCGGCCTCCCATCCGGTCCTTCGGTGTGCTGCTACGGCTCCCCCAAAGTCCCGCCCCACTCCAGCGAACAGCGGCTCGGGCGTGGCGTCCAGAGGGGTGCGGGGTGGTGCGCGCGTGTCGCGGTCGTGCGCCCCCTGGCGGGCCCGGGCGCTCCGGAGGCCGACCGGTCCCGCAGAACGGATTCGAAGTCAGGGCCTCGCTCCCCGTACCATTCGCCCCATGGCAAAGGCACCCGTTCTCACCCCCCAGGCGGACGACTTCCCGCGCTGGTACCAGGACCTCATCAACAAGGCCGAGCTGGCCGACAACGGTCCGGTGCGCGGCACCATGGTCATCCGACCGTACGGCTACGGCCTGTGGGAGCGGATGCAGCAGGAGATGGACGCCCGCATCAAGAAGGCCGGCGCACAGAACGCCTACTTCCCGATGTTCATCCCGCAGTCCTACCTGACCAAGGAAGCCGAGCACGTCGAGGGCTTCGCCCCCGAGCTCGCGGTGGTCACCCACGGCGGCGGCAAGCAGCTGGACGAGCCGATCGTGGTCCGGCCGACCTCCGAAACGATCATCAACGAGTACTTCTCCAAGTGGGTCCAGAGCCACCGCGACCTGCCCCTGCTGATCAACCAGTGGGCCAACGTGGTCCGCTGGGAGCTGCGCCCGCGCATCTTCCTGCGCACCACCGAGTTCCTCTGGCAGGAGGGCCACACCGCCCACGCCAGCTACGAGGACGCCCGTGACTACGCCTCGATGATCCACACGGACGTCTACGGCGACTTCATGACCAATGTGCTCGGCATCGATGTCGTGCTCGGCCGCAAGACCGCCAAGGAGCGCTTCGCCGGCGCCATCAACACCCTCACCCTCGAGGGCATGATGGGCGACGGCAAGGCGCTGCAGATGGGCACCAGCCACGAGCTGGGCCAGAACTTCGCCAAGGCGTTCAACACCACCTACCAGCTCCAGGGCGCCGAGCGCGAGTACGTCTGGCAGACCTCCTGGGGCGTCTCGACCCGTATGGTCGGCGGCCTGATCATGTCCCACGGCGACGACAACGGCCTGCGGGTTCCCCCGCGCCTGGCCGCCGTCCAGGCCGTCGTCCTCGCCATCAAGGGCGACGACGCGGTGATCGCCAAGGTCCGCGAGATCGGCGCCCGGCTGGAGGCCGCCGGCATCCGCGTGGTCGTCGACGACCGCACCGACACCCCGTTCGGCCGCCGCGCCGTCGACTGGGAGCTCAAGGGCGTGCCGCTGCGCATCGAGGTCGGCCCGCGCGACCTGGAGAACGGCACCGCGATGCTGGCCCGCCGTATCCCCGGTGGCAAGGAGCCGGTCTCCATCGACGGCCTGGCGGAGCTGGTGCCCGGCGTCCTGGAGGAGGACCAGGCGCTGCTGCTGCGCCAGTCCCGCGAGCGCCGCGAGGCCCGCACGGTGGACGTGACCAACCTCGACGAGGCCGTCGAGGCCGCCGCCACCGGCTGGGGCCGGATCTCCTGGGCCGAGCTGGGCCCGGAGGGCGAGGCCAAGCTGGCCGAGCAGGGCGTCTCGGTGCGCTGCATTGTCGCCGCCGACGGATCGGTGCCGCAGACGGACGACCAGGACGGCAATATCGCGATCGTCGCGCGCGCCTACTGACAGCGGAAACCGACGGAAACCGGCAGAAGCCGACGGATGTCGACAGCCGCCGATGCGTGCTGATGGTTGCTGACAACGCCTGCTGAGAATACGGGCTGTAAGTATCCAGAGACCGTCTCACCTGTTGACATCGCTACTGGCCAGTCAACTGCCAGTATTAACGGAATAGCGGTACGGTGTACGGCCCGTGGCCCTGTCAACTCGGCAGGACCACGGGCCGTACGTCCTGGGGGCGACAGCCCGCGCCCGGACGGAAAATACGAGGCTCGGCGAGTTGCGACGGGCCGAAACCTGCAGGGGGTTGGTCTTGCGTCAGATCCGGAACGCGCAATTCGCGCGCGGTCGTGCATTCCTGAGAGTTCCCTGGGAATTCCCGGAGAGCGAGAACACGCGGAACATTGGCTCCCACTGCATCGTTGGTCTAGCGTGAGCACGACACAGCCCCTCGTTCTCGCGGCCGAACTGGCCGCCGCCTGGAGTGACATCCAGGCCTTCCATCAGGACCTCCCCGACCTCGCCTCGCCCGAGGCGCTGATCGGTGAATCCTCCTCGGCCTGTGGCACCCGGCTCGGTTTCGAGCGGCTCCTCCACGAGGCCGCCCACGGTCTGGCCGCGGCCCGGGACATCCGGGACACCTCGCGCGCCGGTCGCTACCACAACCGGCGCTTCCTGCTGCTCGCCTCCGAGCTCGGCCTGGCGCACCCGGTCGAACCGCACGCGAGCAGCGGCTTCTCCCAGGTGACCATGCTCAAGGAGACGCAGGAGCGGTACGCCGACACCATCGAACGCCTGGACCGGGCCCTCGGCGCCCACCAGGAGGCGGTGGCCGGTGATGGCGTGACGCGCGCCTTCCGCGGTCCGGCCGCCCGGCACGGCTCCTCCGGGGGCGGCGTCCGGGTCAAGGCGGTCTGCGGCTGCGGGCGGAACGTCCGGGTCGTGCCGTCGGTGCTCGCGCAGGCGTCCATCGTCTGCGGCGCGTGCCAGCAGCCGTTCAAGATCGCATAGCTTGGAGAACCGGCCGGCGGCTGTGCGGGCAGCACGTCCGGCCGGAGCAATCGGCCGATCGGCCCATTGAGTTGTCGAGTGGCTCTACCGATCGGCTCTACCGGGCGGGCGGCCGATGTGTGTCGGGCTGACCGGGGGCGAGGGCTCCCGGTCGGGCCTGTTGCCGGGGCCGTCGGGCGGCCGTCGGGTGGCTGGCGGCGGTGAAGACGGCCTGGTGGTGGCGGCCGGGTGAAGGCGGTTCGCGCCGGTATGGCAGAATGGACAGCTGAGTACTCGGCAGCCGAGACAGGACCCCTCTCTCCTACGGCTGGCGTGTCCCTTGAACGGCCCGCCCCGCAACCCCACGCGACGGCAGGGCTGCTCACCCACGTCAACACCAGGAGAATCCACTCCCGTGGCAGTCAAGATCAAGCTCAAGCGTCTCGGCAAGATTCGCTCCCCGCACTACCGCATCGTCGTCGCCGACGCGCGCACCAAGCGTGACGGTCGCGCGATCGAGGAGATCGGCATCTACCAGCCGACCTACGACCCCTCGAAGATCGAGGTCGACAGCGACCGCGCCCAGTACTGGCTGTCCGTCGGCGCCCAGCCGACCGAGCCGGTGCTCGCCATCCTCAAGCTGACCGGCGACTGGCAGAAGTTCAAGGGCCTGCCGGCTCCGGAGCCGCTGAAGGTCGCCGCGCCGAAGGTCGAGGACTTCTCGCACCTGTTCGCCAAGGCCGTCGCCGGCTTCGAGGACGCCACCACCGGTGTCGCCATCACCCCGAAGGCCAAGAAGTCGGACAAGGCCGAGGCTGAGGCCGACGCCGCCGCCGAGGCCTGATCGTGATCGAGGACGCCCTCGACCACTTGGTGAAGGGCATCGTCGAGCACCCCGATGAAGTGCAGGTGCGCTCGCGCAACCTGCGGCGGGGCAACACCATCGAGGTGCGCGTGCACCCCGATGACCTCGGCAAGGTGATCGGCCGGGGCGGCCGCACGGCACGCGCACTGCGCACCGTGGTCGGCGCCCTCGGCGGTCGCAACGTCCGGGTCGACTTGGTCGACGTGGACAACATCCGCTGACGCGGCTGCTCGTTCAGCCGTCAGGCTTGAGGCCGGCCGGGACGTATGTCGTCCCGGCCGGCCTTTCTTTCTCCCCGGTTCCCGCCTCTTCTTGTCAGCCTTCCTTCTCTTCAGCCTTCTTTCTCTGCCTTCCCTAGCACTCATCCAGGAGAACGATCACCGTGCAGCTCGTCGTCGGCAAGATCGGCCGCGCCCACGGCATCAGGGGGGACGTCAGCGTCGAGGTCCGCACCGACGAGCCGGAACTCCGGCTCGGACCGGGTGCCGTCCTGCTCACCGACCCCGCGTCGGCCGGGCCGCTGACCGTCGAGTCCGGCAAGGTGCACAGCGGCCGGCTGCTGCTGCGCTTCGCCGGCGTCAAGGACCGCAATGCCGCCGAGGCGCTGCGCGGCACCATCCTGATCGCCGAGGTCGACCCGGAGGAGCACCCGGAGGATCCGGAGGAGTTCTACGACCACCAGCTGATCGGTCTGGACGTGGTGCTGCTCGACGGCACCCTGGTCGGTGAGCTGACCGAGGTCGTCCACCTGCCCTATCAGGACCTGCTCACGGTGAAGAAGCCCGACGGGACCGAGGTGCTGGTGCCGTTCGTCACCCGCATCGTGCCGATCATCGACCTGGAGAACCAGCGCGCCGTGATCGACCCGCCGGGCGGGCTGATCGACTCCGAGCAGGCCGAGGTCGCCCGGGGCGACGGTGCTGACGGTATTGGGGGCGACGCTGCTGAGGGCGACGGTGCTCAGGGCGACGGTGTGCGAGACGGTTCGGAGGCCGCGGAGTGAGCTCCGACGAACGTGAGCAGGGGCAGGGGCAGGGCGCGGCGCAGGAGCCGAGGCCGGAGTCCGGGCCGGTGGCCGCGGTGCAGAGCGGGATGCGGATAGACGTCGTCACGATCTTCCCCGAGTACCTGGAGCCGCTGAACATCTCGTTGGTCGGCAAGGCCCGCGCTCGTGGCCAGCTCGATGTGCACATCCACGACCTGCGCGGCTGGACGTACGACGTGCACCGGACCGTGGACGACAGCCCGTACGGCGGCGGCCCCGGCATGGTGATGAAGCCCGAGCCGTGGGGCGAGGCCCTGGACGCGGTGACCGCCCAGGGGCCCGAGGGCGAGGTGCCCACTCTGGTGGTGCCGACTCCCAGCGGGCGTCCGTTCACCCAGGAACTCGCGCAGGAACTCGCCGGGCGCCCCTGGCTGGCCTTCACCCCCGCTCGGTACGAGGGCATCGACCGGCGGGTGATCGAGGAGGCGGCCACCCGGATGCCGGTGGTCGAGGTGTCGATCGGTGACTACGTCCTGGCCGGCGGCGAGGTCGCGGTGCTGGTGATGGTCGAGGCGATCGCCCGGCTGCTGCCCGGAGTGCTGGGCAACGCCGAGTCCCACCGGGACGACTCCTTCGCGCCCGGCGCGATGGCCGACCTGCTGGAGGGCCCGGTCTACACCAAGCCCGCCGAGTGGCGTGGCCGGACCGTGCCGGACGTGCTGCTCAGCGGCAACCACGGGCGCATTGCCCGCTGGCGACGCGAGCAGGCCTTCGCCCGCACCCTGGCCAACCGGCCGGACCTGGTGGAGCGCTGGCAGTACGGCGCCTTCGACAAGAAGGACCGTGAGGCCCTCAGCATCCTCGGACTGGCCTGGGACGAGCAGCTCGGCCGATTTCGGTCCGTGGCCGGTGATGTGGAAGAATAGGCCGCTGCTGTCTGTCGCTGGACTCCTTTCGTAGGGGTCACGTGGTCCGGTGCCCTCGCCACGGGGGGATCACCTCGGTCCGATGCGGCCCGCAGCAGACCCCATTGCGACGAACTTCCGTGGGCGGCCCGTGGCGCCTGCGATGGAGAGCAACATGAGCAACAAGCTCGCTGCTGTCGACGCGGCTTCGCTGCGTAGCGACATTCCGGCCTTCCGCGCCGGTGACACCCTGAAGGTGCACGTCCGGGTCATCGAGGGCAACCGCTCCCGTGTCCAGGTCTTCCAGGGCGTCGTCATCCGCCGCCACGGCGCCGGTGTCGGTGAGACCTTCACCGTCCGCAAGGTCAGCTTCAACGTCGGCGTGGAGCGCACCTTCCCGGTGCACACCCCGGTCGTCGAGAAGATCGAGGTCGTGACCCGCGGTGCGGTTCGCCGCGCCAAGCTGTACTACCTGCGTGACCTCCGCGGCAAGGCCGCGAAGATCAAGGAGAAGCGCGACCGCTGATCCGCCGGCCCCCGGCGCTGCCGGGGGATCGGAGCGCTCTAGGGGGCGCCGCTGCCGCAAGGTAAGCTCAGCCCCCGATGAGCACGCACGAACCACTCGCGGACCGCGACGGCAGTCCCGCACCCACCGGTGCGGACTCGCTGTCGCGGTCCGCGGCCGTTTCCGGGGGCGGGGCGGAACCGGCCGGAGCGGGTGTGGAGGCCGGGACGGCCGAGGTATCGGACGCCGGGCCGGCCGAGGCGCGGGACGTGGAGACGGGCGCGGGGCCGGAGACTGCCGGGCCGGGGGACGAACCCACCGCGGAGCCGGAGGCGCCGGTGCGTTCGCGTGGGCGTGACCTGCTTCTGCTGGTGGGTATCTGCCTGCTCACCCTGCTGCTGGTGAACGCTTTCGTGGCGCGGCCGTTCGCGGTGCCGTCCGGATCGATGGAGAACACCCTGCGCCCGGGCGATCGCCTGATCGCGAACAAGCTGGCGTACGCCTTCGGCGGCCACCCCCAGCGCGGCGATGTGGTGGTTTTCGACGGGACGGGCTCCTTTCTGCATGAGCCGGAGAGGTCGGCCGGGTTCTGGGACGGTCTTCGTTCGCTCGGCCAGGACCTCGGACTGGCACCGGCCGGGAACTCGGTCTACGTCAAGCGCGTCATCGGTGTCGGCGGGGACCGGGTGACCAGTACCGGTCCGGGTGGGCGGATCACCGTCAACGGGGTGCCGGTCGACGAGACGTCCTACCTCGCCCCGGGGGACGAGCCGTCGAGCGTGGCCTTCGACGTGGTGGTGCCGACCGGCAAGCTGTGGGTGATGGGCGACCACCGGAGCGACTCGCGCGACTCGCGTGACCACCTGGGCGAGCCCGGCGGAGGCTTTGTCCCGGAGCGCAGGGTGATCGGACGGGCGGACTGGGTCGTCTACCCGATCGGCCACTGGACCAGCCTGGACCGGCCGGCGGCGTTTGCCGCGACAGGGGGGACGGGTGGACATGGGGACCAGAGGTAGAGGCCGGCTGGCCGACCGTCCCGCCCCCGAGCCCTCGGGCAGCCCGGAGGAGACACCCGCCCAGGAAGCGGCGCCACCGGTACGCGGCCGGGCCGAGCGCCGCCGCACCGCCCGCCGGGCGGCCCGCCGTCGCAGACGTTCTCTCCTGCGCGAGCTTCCACTGATCGTCGTGGTGGCACTGCTGGTGGCACTGGTGATGAAGACCTTCATGGTGCAGGTCTTCGTGATCCCCTCGGGTTCGATGGAACAGACCATCCAGATCGGGGACCGGGTACTGGTGGACAAGTTCACCCCCTGGTTCGGCAATGAGCCGGAGCGCGGTGACGTGGTGGTGTTCAAGGACCCGGGTGGCTGGCTGGAGGCCGACCACAAGCCGTCCACGGACGGGCCGGTACTGCGCGGGGCCAAGCAGGTCCTCACTTTCGTCGGGCTGCTGCCGTCCGACAGCGAGCAGGATCTGATCAAGCGCGTGATCGGTGTCGGCGGGGACACCGTGGAGTGCTGTGACGCGCAGGGGCGGGTGAGCGTCAACGGCGCTGTGGTGGACGAGCCGTACCTGGCACCGGGGAACCCGCCGTCCCGCCAGCCCTTCAAGGTGAAGGTTCCGCAGGGGCGGCTCTGGGTCATGGGCGACCACCGGGACGTGTCCGCCGACTCCCGCTTCCACATGGCGAATCCGGGGCAGGGGACTATCCCGCTGAGCGGTGTGGTGGGCCGGGCTTTTGTGATCGCGTGGCCGTTGGACCGGTTCCATCAACTTGATGCACCGGGTTCACTCTCCTCAGTGGCGCGGGCTCCGGCGGCTCGCGGGGAAGCTTCGCGATTGCCGGGCGCTGGGCCGATTCCGATGGAACCTCCGCTCGTTATGGGTGTGTTGGGCATTCTTCCGTTTGTCGTCCGTCGGTCGGCACGACCACGGGAGTAGGCCGTGCCGGTCGGCGACCAGCAAGATCACGCGTGTGGGATCGCGAGCCGGATGCCTGGGAGTGATAGAGAAGTGCTGGAGTGACCGGTGCACCAGGCCGGTTGTGTTCTGCGGCTGTGTTGGTGTCAGGTGTGCCCGACGCGGGCGGCTCTGAGACGTTCACGGCCGATGGTGGAGTGTGGTGCCCGCTGTGCGGCACTGTGAGCGCGGGCGCGCGGGCGTCCGCACAGCAGGGAGGAGACGTTGTGGGGGATTTGGTGATCGGCGCCCGCTCAGGCGCCGGAGAGCCCGAGGGCTCCGGCAGCCGGGCGGCCCGGTCCGCCGAGTCCGCGGTGCCCTCGGCTCCCGCCGAGGACACGGCGGCCCCGTCCGCAGACGAACCGGCCGACGATACGGGTGACTCCTTGGGTGCCTTCCGGGTCGAGCCGGGTTCGGAGGACGAGCCGTCGGACGAGAAGTCCGTCGGCGAGGAGCGCAAGCAGCGTTCCTTCTGGAAGGAACTGCCGATCCTGGTCGGTATCGCACTGGTCCTGGCTCTTGTGATCAAGACGTTCTTCGTCCAGGCGTTCTCCATTCCGTCGGAATCGATGCAGAACACGCTTCAGGTAGGCGACCGTGTCCTGGTGGACAAGCTGACTCCGTGGTTCGGGGCCGAGCCCGAGCGCGGAGAGGTCGTGGTGTTCCACGACCCGGGCGGCTGGCTGAACGACGAGCCCGTCCAGCAGAGCAGCAACTCCTTCGTCCGAGGCATCCAGGACGTGCTCAGCTTCGTCGGCCTGATGCCCTCCACGAACGAGAAGGACCTGATCAAGCGCGTCATCGCGGTCGGCGGGGACACCGTCGAGTGCGAGGGCGAGGGCCCGGTCAAGGTCAACGGGGCCGTGCTCGACGAGCCGTACGTCTTCGCGGGCAACACCCCCTGCGGTACGAAGCCCTTCGGCCCGGTGAAGGTGCCGCCCGGTCGGATCTGGGTGATGGGCGACCACCGCGCGGACTCCCTGGACTCCCGCTTCCACATGGACCAGCCGGGCGGCGGCACGGTCCCGGTGGACGAGGTGATCGGGCGTGCCTTCGTGGTGGCCTGGCCGGTCAACCACTGGTCGACGCTGCCGGTACCAGACACCTTCGACCAGAAGGGGCTGTCGGGGGCCGCGCCGCTCGTGCCCCCCGTGGCCGGCGCCGTCGGCGCGGTCGGTCTGCTCCCGGTGGTACGCCGGCTGAGGGACCGGGCGGACCGAAAGAAGCAGCCCTGACCGTTACCGGGTAGCCCCCGGGTCTTGCGCGGGCCGTGGTACCGACGAGTAATCTGCTCGGACGTGCCACGGCCCGCCGGGTTTCCCGCCTGTGGCCCCGGTGCGTCGCGAGCGCTTCCAGGTCGGGCAGGGGTGGACGGTGTCGATGAGCAGTGTCGTGGAACAGGTGGCCGACCGCCCGCCGGCCGCCGCCCGGCCTCGGCGCCGGCCCGCCGCCGTGCTGCAGGGCGCGGTGATCGCGCTGGGACTGGTCCTGCTGGTCGGCGGCTTCGCGGTCATGGCCCTGGACTACCGGCCCTACAACATCCCGACCGCGTCCATGACCCCCACGCTCAAGGTCGGGGACACCGTTCTGGCCCGGAAGATCGATGACGGCGCCGTCGGCCGCGGTGACGTCGTGGTCTTCCGTGACCAGGTCTGGGGCGGCGAGCTGATGGTCAAGAGGGTCGTCGCGGTGGGCGGCGACACGGTGGCCATCACCGGAGGCGACCACCGGCTGACCGTCAACGGCAAGCCGGTGGACGAGCCCTACCTGGCTGCGCAGAGCGCGGAGAGCGGCACGTTCAGCGTGGAGGTGCCGCCCGGGCGGCTGTTCCTGCTCGGCGACAACCGGCAGGGATCGCTGGACTCCCGTGCCCACCTCGAGGTGGACGGGGGAACGATCCCGGCCGGCGAGGTGCAGGCCCGGGTCGAGTCCACCGTCCTGCCGTTCGGTCGGGCGGGCATGTTCGCCAGGACCTCGGCCTTCGATGTGATTGGTGGCCCGAAGGCCGGTGAACCGGGCCCGCTGGAGCCGGCCGCCTACGCCACCGTTGTAGGCGCGGCGCTGATCGTCGTGACCTCGGCGGTGGGCGGCGTGGCGGGCCTGACCCGTCGGCTCCGGAACCGCCGCGCGTCCTGAACCCGGGTGCCGCGGCCCTGGACCTGCCCGCTCTGCCGAACATCGCCCCGGACGGTCGTGCCGGGTGGCAGGATCGGGAGAGCCACCGGGGCGAACGGAAGGAGTGTGGAGATCTGCCATGACGGCACGGCGTCGCAGAGCGGCGAGGATCCTGTTGCTGGACGGGCAGGAGCGCCTTCTTCTCTTCCGGGGGTCCGACCCGGCGGTACCGGGTGTCACCTGGTGGTTCACCCCGGGGGGTGGCTTGGAGCCCGGCGAGGGCGTGCGCGAGGCAGCCGTACGGGAGCTCGCGGAGGAGACCGGACTGCGGGGCGTGGAGCTGGGGCCCTTGGTGGCGTACGGCACGGCTTCGTTCTCCTTTCGGGGGCAGCACTACGAGCAGGAGCAGTGGTTCCACCTGGCCCGGACCACGGACACGGTGCTCGACCACTCGGGCATGGGCGACGACGAACACGCCCAACTGCTCGCGGCGCGCTGGTGGACGATCGAGGAGCTCAGGGAAACCGCCGAGACGGTCTACCCGGTCGGACTGGCGGACTTTGTGGAGCAACTGTTGGCCGAGGGGCCGCCAGTCACTCCAGTACGGCTCTGAGGGTGGGTGCGGTGGTCCACAATGGGTGGACGTGACAAGTTGAGGGGACGCCTGGATGAGTGCCGAAGATCTCGAAAAGTACGAGACCGAGATGGAGCTCAAGCTCTACCGGGAGTACCGGGACGTCGTCGGCCTGTTCAAGTACGTGATCGAAACCGAGCGGCGTTTCTACCTCACCAACGACTACGAGTTGCAGGTGCACTCGGTCCAGGGCGAGGTCTTCTTCGAGGTGTCGATGGCGGATGCGTGGGTCTGGGACATGTACCGGCCGGCTCGGTTCGTCCGTAAGGTCAGGGTGCTGACCTTCAAGGACGTGAACATCGAGGAGCTCGCGAAGAGTGATCTGGAGCTGCCCTCGGACGACGCCGGCTTCGGGAACTGACGTTGGACCGTCTGGGCCGGTGGTGTCCAGAGGAATTCCGAGTATTCCGGGATTCTCACCCCTCCAGGTGACAGAAGTTATCCACAGGCCCTGGTTATCCACAGGAAATAACAACTCTCTGGTCTGGTCCCGGGCTGCGCGGCAACCTCCACAGCGGAGGTGGTCATCGTGCAGGACACGAAGCGCTCCCCGCGCAAGCAGACAGCGAAAGCCCGGTTGGACGGGCAGCCCAGACGGAAGACAGTGCGGCCGGCGGACGGAGGGTCGCCGACCGCCGTCGGGCCTGCTCCGCCGCGCCCGGAGAAGAACAGCCCGGGGCGCAGTACCAACAACGGCCTCGGCCGCTATGGCGAAAGGGTCGCCGCGCGCCGCCTCGTCGAGGACGGGCTCCGCATCCTGGACCGCAACTGGCGGTGTGTCGAAGGGGAGTTGGACATCGTCGCCCTCGACGGCGACACCCTGGCGGTCTGTGAGGTGAAGACCCGCTCCGAGCGGGGGTTCCAACAGCCCAGCGAGGCCATCGACCAGGCCAAGGCCGCTCGGCTGCAGCGCCTCGCGGAGCGCTGGATGGCGGAGCGCTGGCCCGGCCACTTCGCCAGGCTGGCCGGCTCCGAGTACCAGCCCGAGCCCGGTAACGGGCCTGCGGATCCGCCATGGCCACCTGTGCCACCCGGTGGCGTCCGCATCGACCTCGTGGCCGTCATCAACCGGTTCCGCGGCGCGGCCCTGGTGGACCACCTGCGAGGGGTGGTCTGAGATGGCATTCGCTCGTACCTGTTCCGTGGCACTGGTCGGTGTCGACGGAGTGATCGTCGAGGTCCAGGCCGATCTGGAGCCAGGAGTCGCCGCGTTCACCCTTGTCGGCCTGCCCGACAAGGCCCTCTCCGAAGCCCGCGACCGGGTGCGTGCGGCCCTGGTGAACAGTGGCGAGGCCTGGCCCCAGCGCAAGCTGACCGTCGGACTCAGCCCCGCCTCGGTGCCCAAGAGCGGCAGCGGCTTCGATCTCGCGGTGGCGTGTGCCGTTCTCGCCGCTGCCGAGCGGCTGGATCCGTCCTCCATCGCCGACCTGCTGATCATCGGCGAGCTGGGGCTGGACGGCCGGGTGCGGCCGGTACGCGGTGTGCTCCCCTCGGTGCTGGCCGCCGCCGACGCCGGGTACCAGCGGGTCGTGGTGGCCGAGCAGACGGCCGCCGAGGCCTCACTGGTCCCGGGCGTGACCGTCATCGGCGTGCGCAGCCTGCGCCAGCTGATCGCCGTCCTCACCGGGGCACCCGAGCCGGAGGAACCGCCCGACCCCATCGGCGGCCGCCCCGACCCCCTGATGGCCGGGCTGATGCTCCCCAGCGCGGGTGTGCGAGGCCTGCCCGATGACAAGTCGGCCCATATGGACCTGGCCGATGTGGCGGGCCAGTACGAGGCCCGGAGAGCGCTGGAGATCGCCGCCGCCGGAGGCCACCACCTTTATTTGAAAGGCCCGCCGGGCGCAGGCAAAACGATGCTGGCCGAACGGCTGCCCGCGTTGCTCCCGCCGCTCACCCAGAAGGAGTCACTGGAGGTCACCGCCGTCCACTCCGTGGCGGGACTGCTCCCGGCCGGCCGGCCGCTGATCGACAGCGCGCCCTACTGCGCCCCGCACCACTCCACCACCATGCCGGCGATTGTCGGCGGTGGCAGCGGCCTGCCGCGACCGGGTGCGGTCTCACTGGCCCATCGAGGCGTCCTGTTCCTGGACGAGGCACCGGAGTTCCCGGTCCGGGTGCTCGACGCGCTGCGTCAACCGCTGGAGTCGGGCGAGGTGGTGATCGCACGTTCGGCGGGTTCGCTCAGACTCCCGGCCAGGTTCCTGCTCTGCCTGGCGGCGAATCCGTGCCCCTGCGGCCGGCACTCGCGGCGCGGCGAGGGGTGCGAGTGCACCCCGGTGATGGTCAGCCGGTACCAGGGGAGGTTGTCCGGGCCGCTACTGGACCGGGTCGATCTCCAGGTTCAGGTCGCCCCGGTGACCAGGATCGAACTCATGGAGCGGGACAGCACGGCGGAGACCACCGAGACCGTGGCGGCCCGGGTGCTGGCGGCGCGCGAGCGTGCGGCGACGCGGCTGGCGAACACCCCGTGGCAGACCAATGCCGAGGTGCCCGGTCATGAACTGCGCACCCGCTGGCAGCTCGCGCCCGGCGCACTCAACGACGCCGCGCGCCAACTGGAGCGCGGGTTGCTGACCGCCCGCGGCCTGGACCGGGTGCTCCGGGTGGCCTGGACGGTCGCCGACCTCGCGGGTCGAGACCGCCCGGACCAACGGGACGTGCGGACCGCCCTCGTCCTGCGCACCGGCGTCGAGCAAGGGCTGCCGGCGGAGCGCTCCTTTCGTCAGCTCAGTCGCGTCCCGGAGCAGGGAGGCGGGCGGGGCGAGGAGAAGCCCACCCGGCCCGGCCCGGCCGAGCGTGGCATCTGACCAGTGTGCAGAGAACGAGGACACCGCAAGTGAACCGGACGATGAACCACCCTCAACCTCCCTCCCAGAGCGCCTCGCGGACCGAGCCCGAGCGCTGCGCCAGGGCCGTGCTCAGCAGGCTCAGCGAACCCGGAGACGCCGTCCTCGGCCGATGGCTGTCCCAACTCGACGCCGCTGACGTGGTTCAGGCGATCCGGGGCGGTCCTGTGCCCGACCACCCCGAGCTGGACGCCGGCCGACTCGCCGGCTACCGGGCCAGACTCGCGGACGTCGACCCCGCAGACGACCTGGAACGGGTACGAGTGGCCGGTGGGCGCTTCATCATTCCGGGCGACATGGAATGGCCGAGCCAACTGGACGATCTGGGGGACGGGCGGCCGATCGGGCTCTGGGTGGCCGGGACGGGCTCGCTGCGACTGCTGGCCCTTCGCTCGGTCGCCGTGGTCGGCTCGCGGGCCTGTACGGCCTACGGGGCGTATGTCGCGGGGGAGCTGTCGGCTCAACTGGCCGAACGCGGGTGGGTGGTGGTCTCCGGTGCGGCGTACGGGATCGACGCGTCCGCCCATCGAGGAGCGCTGGCCGCCGGCGGAATGACGATGGGGGTCCTCGCCTGTGGCGTGGACGTGGCCTATCCGAGGGGAAACGCCGAGCTGATCAGGCGGATCGCCGCCCAGGGGCTGCTGCTGAGCGAACTCCCGCCGGGGGAGCACCCGAACCGCTTCCGGTTCGTGCTGCGCAACCGTGTCATCGCCGCCCTCACCCGGGGGACGGTGGTGGTCGAGGCGGCGATGCGCAGCGGGGCGCTGAGTACAGCCAGGCGCGCCCGCGACCTCAACCGGTACACCATGGGTGTCGCCGGGCCGGTGACGTCGGAACTCTCCGCCGGAGTGCACGCCCTGATCCGTAGCGGTGGCGCCACCCTGGTCACCGACGCCGCGGAGGTGGCCGAGTTGATCGGTGCGATCGGCGACGATCTGGCGCCTCAGCGGAGCGGCCCGGTTCTGCCCCGGGACTTGCTGGAGCCGGCTGTGGCACAGGTGCTGGAGGCCGTGCCGGCGACGGCAGAGGGGGCGCCCGTGGAGCGGTTGGCCCGGCAGTCGGGGCTCTCGCCGGACGAAGTGCTCCAGCGGCTGTACGAGTTGGGATCGCTCGGCTACGTGGAGCGGCACGGCGCCCATTGGCGGCTGGTGCGGAGGAGGTGACCAGACGGACGAGAGGGCATTGGACCGGACGCACGGTGAGGGAACGGGGCGAGGCATCGCGGGGAGCCAGGAGACGGGGCAACGAGGGGTGACCCGGTGGCCGGGCCGATCGGCCGCAGGCACCGGGATCCGGGGAGGGGGAACGCCACCGGATCGGGGGACGACCGAGTGGCGGTAGCGCATTGCAGTGAGTCGGTCACGCTACGCTCGCCCTGTCTTCCCTATCAGCACATGACTCGGCAGAACGGCGCAGACCAACGCATGCCCACACACATTCCCGGACACAGAGTGACCGGTGGCGCCCGGTCCTCGGGCGGGCCGCGGACCGAGCGGCGCCCCGTGACCGAGTTCCCGCCCAAGGCGACGGGCGCGATGGGGGGCCTCGCACGGCAGGCCGGTCGGTCGGCCTCGGTGCCCGGCCAGTCTGCCGACGCGGCCGCCACCGCAGCGGGCACCGAGGCGGACCCCCCGCCCGGCGCCTCGTCGACGGTCTGTCCCCCCTCGGCGGGGCGGGAGGACCAGAGCGGCGGAGCGCACGTCGCGGCACAAGCCGGCGCGCGCCCCGACCAGCCCGGCGCGCCCGGCGTGACCGGGGCGGGTCCGGCGCGTTCTTCCTCGGGCGCGCCCGGGCAGCGCCGGGAGGCGGACGGTCAGGAACGCACGGCGCTCGAAGCCCTCTGGCGCTCCTACAAGGGGACGGGTGACCAGCGGCTGAGAGAACAGCTGATCCTGCACTACTCACCCCTCGTGAAGTACGTGGCGGGCCGGGTCGGGGTCGGACTGCCGTCCAATGTCGAGCAGGCCGACTTCGTCTCCTCGGGCGTCTTCGGGCTGATCGACGCCATCGAGAAGTTCGACATCGACCGGGCCATCAAGTTCGAGACCTACGCGATCAGCCGCATCCGTGGCGCGATCATCGACGAACTGCGGGCGCTGGACTGGATCCCGCGCTCGGTGAGGCAGAAGGCGAAGGCGGTCGAGCGGACGTACGCGACGCTGGAGGCCCGGCTGCGCCGGACCCCGCACGAGCCCGAGGTCGCGGCCGAGATGGGCATCGCGATCGAGGATCTGCACGCCATCTTCAGCCAGCTGTCCCTCGCCAACGTGGTGGCGCTCGACGAACTGCTCCACCCGGTCGGTGAGGGCGGCGACCGGCTGAGCCTGGTGGACACCCTGGAGGACCACGGCGCGGACAACCCCGTGGAGGTGGCCGAGGACCGGGAGCTGCGCCGGTTGCTGGCGCAGGCGGTCAACACCCTGCCCGAGCGGGAGAAGACCGTGGTGACGCTCTACTACTACGAGGGGCTGACCCTTGCCGAGATCGGGCAGGTCCTCGGGGTGACGGAGAGCCGGGTCAGCCAGATCCACACGAAGTCGGTTCTGCAACTGCGCGCCAAGCTGTCCGACATCCGCTAGAACGCGCCGTAGGTGGGTGGCGACTGGTGGGTGGCGAGCGGCGCCGGGCGTGCCGCATACGCCGCGCCGTGCTCCTGCGGCTCCCCCCGGATGCGCGGCGCCGTATCGGCGGTGTGTAGGGCTCCGTAGAGTGGGATCGTGCCGAAGATCCGAGCGGCCACTTTGGCCGAGCATCGCCAGCTGCAGCGGGCAGCCCTCCTCGACGCTGCCCGCAGCCTCCTCACCGAGGGAGGCATGGAGGCCCTGACCTTCCCCGCGCTCGCGGCGCGCACCGGCCTGGCGCGTTCCTCGGTCTACGAGTACTTCAGGTCGCGCGCCGCAGTGGTGGAGGTGCTCTGCGAGGTGGACTTCCCGCTCTGGGCGGCCGAGATCGAAGCAGGCATGGGAAGCTGCGACACCGCGGCCGGCCGGATCGAGGCGTACGTCCGGGGCCAGCTGGCGCTGGCCGGGGACCCGCGCCACCGGGCGGTGGCGGCCATCTCGGCGCTGGAGCTCGACGAAGCGGCGCGCGAGCGCATCCGGGCCGCGCACGGCAAGCTGGTCGGCCTGGTGGTTCAGGCGTTGGAGGACCTCGGTCACGAGCAGCCCCGCCTGGCGGCCGTGCTGCTCCAGGGAATCGTGGAGGCCGCCGTCCGGCGGGCCGAGCAGAGCGCCGCCAGAGGCCCCGCCGAGAGCCCGGAAGTCGTCGCGGACGCCGCCGTCGCCCTCGCCCTCCACGGCTTGGGCCGGAGCTGACCCACTGCGGCCGGTACGGGCGGGGATCGCGGGTCACGGATCGGTGCCCAGCGACCGAGCGGTGGACCGCGGTCCACCGCGTCCGGACCGATGGACCAGGTCCACGGCAGGCTCAAGGCCCGCCACACCACCTGCTTCACCGCCCGCCTACCAGGGGCAGCAGTCGTGCCGCGCCCGCACCGAACAGGGCCAGCGGGTCGAGATACCGCTCGCCACGCAGCAGTCCCCAGTGCAGACAGCCACCGTCGGCGCAGTGGCCGGGGTCGGGGCCGAGCTGCCCGATCACCTGGCCGGCCTCGACCGGAGTACCCACGGCGACGGTGCCGGTGACGGGCAGATAGGTGGTACGCAACGGGGGAGTGCCGGAAGCCGGGTGCGTGATCGTGACCACTGGTCGGCCCGCCACGAGGCCGGAGAAGGCGACCACCCCCGGGGCCGCCGCCCGCACGTCCGTTCCGGGCCCGGCCGCGAGATCCACGCCCCGGTGTCCGGCGGCCCACGGCTTCTCCGGTGCCTCGAACCGTCTGACAAGCGAGCCCGGCCCGCCCGTCGGCCATGCCCGCCGCGCCCCGGCGTCGGAACCGAGGCCGCGAGCGCGACCGCGATCAGGACCGGTCTCAAGGCCGGGATCCGCTCCCGATCCAGCCGCAGTCCCCGCCCCGGGTGCCGTCTCCGACGCCCGGTCCGACCGGGGAGCCGCGCGGCCCACCCGTCCGGGCAGGGCGACCAGCGCAAGTACGGTCAGCACCAGCAGCGTGAGCAGCAGCACCCGGCGGGTGGGACCAGGCCCTGGCGGCGGAAGCGGCAGCACGGGGCCGGTCCGCCGCCCCGACGCGGAGCCGACGGAAAGGGAACCGGCCGAGGGGGAGCCGGCGCTGGCCGCGGCGAAGGAGCCGCCAGAGCCGGGATGAGCTGTCATGGGGACGAGGCTCCCCGCCGGACCGTGGCCGGACCACTCGCGTCCCGATTCCTGTGGACAAGCCGGCCCTGTGGAAAACATTCGTCCCTCAAACGGGCGTACGAAGCCAGCCGCCACCCCGCTCCACCCCTCCAAACACCCGTCTGCACCCGCCCCACCCCCACCCCCGCCCGCCGCGGAGTCGCCCGCCGCTCGGCGCTTCCCGTACACTTCACACGCGACCCGGTCCGCCGGGTCGACTTCGCACGCCCCGCCACCGGTGGACGGATGCGGCTCAGCCGCCGCCCTCGCCAGGTGCGAGTGCCGCTCGGTCTGCCGAGCCCGCCCGGTCCCCGGACCGCAAGGGCAGAAGCAGCTCGGCACGTTCGGGGCGTCAGGCGTGGCTGTCACCTGGCTGCCACGGACAAACCGAGCCTGACCCGGCCGTACGCAGACGACCGAGCGGGGAGCGCCACCGCGCGAACCACGACGTCGACTGCGTGAGAGCCGGGCGCAACACCTTAGGAGTACGGCTATGGCCGTCGTCACGATGCGGGAGCTGCTGGAGAGCGGCGTCCACTTCGGTCACCAGACCCGCCGCTGGAACCCGAAGATGAAGCGCTTCATCATCACGGAGCGCAACGGCATCTACATCATCGACCTCCTGCAGTCGCTGAACTACATCGACCGCGCCTTCGAGTTCATCAAGGAGACCGTTGCCCACGGCGGCAGCGTCCTCTTCGTCGGCACGAAGAAGCAGGCCCAGGAGGCCATCGCCGAGCAGGCCACCCGCGTGGGCATGCCCTACGTGAACCAGCGCTGGCTCGGCGGCATGCTGACCAACTTCTCGACCGTCTACAAGCGTCTGCAGCGCCTCAAGGAGCTCGGCGAGCTGGACTTCGCGGATGTGGCCGGCTCCGGCCTCACCAAGAAGGAGCTCCTGGTCCTCCAGCGCGAGCACGACAAGCTGGAGAAGACCCTCGGCGGTATCCGCGACATGCAGCGCGTTCCCAGCGCTGTCTGGATCGTGGACACCAAGAAGGAGCACATCGCGGTCGGCGAGGCCCGGAAGCTCAACATCCCGGTCGTCGCCATCCTCGACACCAACTGTGACCCCGACGAGGTCGACTACAAGATCCCGGGCAACGACGACGCGATCCGCTCCGTCACCCTGCTGACCCGCGTGATCGCCGACGCCGTCGCCGAGGGCCTCAAGGCCCGCGCGGGTGTCGCCAAGGGCGACGTCAAGGCCGAGCCGGGTGCCGACCAGCCGCTGGCCGACTGGGAGAAGGACCTCATCGAGGGCGAGAAGAAGGCTGAGGAGGCTCCGGCCGCCGAGGCCCCCGCCGCCGCCGAGGCTCCCGTCGCTGAGGCCGCTGAGGCCGCTGCCGTCGAGGCCCCCGCCGCCGACGCTCCGGCCGAGCAGGCCTGACGTACCAAGGGTGAGGGGCACCCGCCGGTACGACACCGGTAGGTGCCCCTCTCTCCCGTGCCGGGACCGAACCAGCGGTCCCGGCACAACCCCACGCAGACACGCGAGACGCGAGAAGAGATTCACACCATGGCGAACTTCACCGCCGCGGACGTCAAGAAGCTCCGTGAGCTCACCGGCGCCGGCATGATGGACTGCAAGAAGGCTCTGGAGGAGGCCGAGGGCGACGTCCAGAAGGCCGTCGAGCTCCTGCGCATCAAGGGCCAGAAGGGCGTTGCCAAGCGCGAGGGCCGCGACGCCTCCAACGGCGCCGTTGCCGCGCTGATCGCCGAGGACAAGAAGGCCGGCGTTCTGGTCGAGCTGAACTGCGAGACCGACTTCGTCGCCAAGGGTGACAAGTTCGTCGAGGTCGCCGAGGCGCTCGCCGCCCACGTCGCCGCCACCTCCCCGGCCGACCTGGAGGCCGCCCTGGCCTCCGAGATCGAGGCCGGCAAGACCGTTCAGCAGTTCGTCGACGAGGCCAACGCGACCCTGGGCGAGAAGATCGTCTTCCGTCGCTTCGCCCAGTTCGAGGGCGACAGCTTCGTCGCGGTCTACCTGCACAAGACCAGCCCCGACCTGCCGCCGGCCGTCGGCGTCCTGGTCGAGCTGGACAAGGAGAACGCCGAGGTCGCCAAGGACGTCGCGCAGCACATCGCCGCCTTCGCGCCGAAGTACCTGTCCCGCGAGGACATCCCGGCCGAGGAGCTCGAGAACGAGCGCCGCGTCGCCGAGGCCACCGCTCGCGAGGAGGGCAAGCCGGAGGCCGCCCTCCCGAAGATCGTCGAGGGTCGCGTCACCGGCTTCGTGAAGGAGAACTCCGTCCTGGAGCAGGCCTTCGCGAAGGACAGCAAGAAGACCGTCGCCAAGGTCCTCGCGGAGAACGGCGTCGCCCTCAAGCGCTTCGCCCGCTTCCGCGTCGGCGCCTGAGCCACGTTCCACCGGGCTCCCAGCACGCTTAGGCTGGGAACCGCCCCCGCCCGCTGACCAGGGCGGGAGGAACGCGCCGAACGGGCTCACCCAGCGTCATCCGTCTATGGGCGGGCCGCGTCGGCACCATGAACGACGAGGAGGCCATTGCCGTGCAGGACACCGTACCGGTTCCCGCGGCAGTGGCCTCCTCGCGTGTACGCGCAGGCCGGGCATCCGCACACCCGCGCCTGTGAACCAGTAGGTGCAGAAGGAGAAGTCCATGCAGGAGACGCAGGAGACCGCGCAGGACCCCCAGGCCGGCAGCCGCCGCCGGGTGCTGCTGAAGCTGTCCGGTGAGGCCTTCGCCGGTGGCGGCGGGCTCGGCGTCGACCCGGACGTCGTGCACGCGATCGCACGTGAGATCGCCACGGTCGTCCGCGCCGGTACCGAGGTCGCAGTGGTCATCGGCGGCGGCAACTTCTTCCGTGGTGCGGAGCTCCAGGTCCGCGGCATGGACCGGGCCCGTTCCGACTACATGGGCATGCTCGGCACCGTCATGAACTGCCTGGCCCTCCAGGACTTCCTGGTGAAGGAAGGCATCGAGACCCGGGTCCAGACCGCCATCACCATGGGCCAGGTGGCCGAGCCGTACCTGCCGCTGCGCGCCGTCCGGCACCTGGAGAAGGGCCGTGTGGTGATCTTCGGTGCCGGTATGGGCATGCCGTACTTCTCCACCGACACCACGGCCGTCCAGCGGGCGCTGGAGATCCACGCCGACGTGCTGCTGATGGGCAAGAACGGTGTGGACGGCGTCTACGACTCCGACCCCCGGACCAACCCGGACGCGGTCAAGTTCGACGCGCTGGAGTACTCCGAGGTCATCGCGCGCGACCTCAAGGTCGCCGACCTCACGGCGATCACGCTGTGCAAGGACAACAACCTCCCGATGCTGGTCTTCGAGCTGCTGGCGGAGGGCAATATCGCGCGCGCGGTGAAGAGTGAGAAGATCGGCACACTCATCAGCCAGGATTCTGTCCGGGCCTGAGCAGCAATCAGCCGTACCGGACGACGTCGACACCACGACCGGCCTCGACGCCGATACCGGTCGGGACAACAGCAGATGAACCGGACAGGGAGTACACAGTGATCGAAGAGACCCTCCTCGAGGCCGAGGAGAAGATGGAGAAGGCCGTCACCGTCGCCAAGGACGACTTCGCGGCGATCCGTACCGGCCGTGCGCACCCGGCGATGTTCTCCAAGATCGTCGCGGAGTACTACGGCGCCGTGACGCCGATCAACCAGCTGGCCTCGTTCTCGGTGCCGGAGCCGCGGATGGCGGTCGTCGCGCCGTTCGACAAGACCGCGCTGAAGGCCATCGAGCAGGCGATCCGCGACTCCGACCTGGGTGTCAACCCGTCCAACGACGGTTCCATCATCCGGGTGGTGCTGCCGGAGCTCACCGAGGAGCGCCGCCGCGAGTACATCAAGGTCGCCCGCGGCAAGGGTGAGGACGCCAAGGTCTCGATCCGTTCCGTGCGCCGCAAGGCCAAGGACGCCATCGACAAGCTGGTCAAGGACGGCGAGGTCGGCGAGGACGACGGCCGCCGTGCCGAGAAGGAGCTCGACGACACCACGGCCAAGTACGTGGCCAGCGTCGACGAGCTGCTGAAGCACAAGGAAGCCGAGCTGCTCGAAGTCTGATGAACGACGCCCCTGACGCCCCTGGCTACTGGGGCCCATCCGACCAGCAGTACCAGCCGTACCGCCCGCCGCAGCAGGCGCAGCCGCCGCAGAACCAGCACCGGCGGCCGCAGCAGCCGGGGCCGCAGCGGGCTCAGGAGTACCCCGGCCACCCGGGCGGCCAGGCCGCCTTCCCGGTCGCGCCGGCTGCTGCTGCGGGTGACCCCGCACACCGAACGGGTCACTCGCAGCAGCCTCCGGTGTACTGGGGCGGTGACGCGGAGGAGACTCAGGTCATGGCTCCCGTACCGGCCGACCCGGGGCCCGGCCCCGCGGAGGGGCCGGCCCGGGAGGCCGGGAGGCTGAGCGGCCCGCTGTTCCGGGACGAGCAGCCGGAGGCGCCGGTGCCGGGCGCGGCGGAGACGGTCGTGCTGCGCGCGATAACCGACGACGTCGCCCCCGGCCGCGGCGGTCGGCCGTACCCGGGAGCCCCGGTGCATCCCGCGCCGCCACCGAGCCACCCGGCGGCCGGGCAGCCCCACCTCGTGCCGACGTCCCATTCAGGGCAGGAGACACCTTTGGCCCAGCCCGATCCGCGGCCGCAGCCGCCCAAGCAGCGCGGCGGTCGCAACCTGCAGGCCGCGATAGGCGTCGGCGTCGGGCTCGGCGCGGTGATCGTCGCCTCGCTGTTCGTCGTGAAGGCGCTGTTCCTGGTCGTGGTGATGGCGGCCGTGGTGGTCGGCGTCTGGGAGCTGACCAGCCGGCTGGCCGAGCGCAAGGAGATCAAGGCGCCGCTGATCCCGCTGGCCGCGGGTGGCGTCGCGATGGTCGCGACCGGCTACTGGGCCGGGGTGCAGTGGGCCGCGGCCTCGCTCGCGCTGACCGGGCTGGCGGTGATGGTCTGGCGGATGGCCGCGCCGCCGGAGAACTACCTGCGGGACGTGACGGCGGGGATCTTCACCGCCTTCTACGTCCCGTTCCTGGCCACCTTCGTGGCGATGATGCTGGCAGCCGACGACGGTCCCCAGCGGATCGTGCTCTTCCTGATCGTCACGGTCTGCAGCGACACCGGCGCCTACGCCGTGGGCTACAAGTTCGGCAAGACCAAGCTGGCCCCGACCATCAGCCCGGGCAAGACCCGCGAGGGCCTGGCCGGCGGCATCGGCCTGTCGATGCTGGCGGGCGCCCTGCTGATGCAACTGATCATCGACGGCGGCAGCTGGTGGCAGGGCCTGATCCTGGGCGGCTGCGCGGCGGTCACGGCGACCCTGGGCGACCTGGGCGAGTCGATGATCAAGCGCGACCTCGGCATCAAGGACATGGGAACCCTGCTGCCCGGCCACGGCGGCATCATGGACCGGCTGGACTCGCTCCTGCCGACCGCTCCGGTGGTCTGGCTGCTGCTCGCGGCCTTCGTCGGCAGCTGAGCACCGCACAACCGACCGACGGGCCCCGGACGCCGAAGCGTCCGGGGCCCGCGCCGTTCGGGGCATCCGGAACGTCTGCGACACTGGAACAACCATGCCTAAGCCCGGAGAACTCACCTTTGTCGCGCCGCGTGGCGCCAAGCCCCCGCGACACCTCGCCGACCTGAGCCCCGCCGAGCGCAAGGAGGCCGTCGCCGAGCTGGGCGAGCAGGCCTTCCGTGCGAAGCAGCTCTCCAACCACTACTTCGGCCGGATGTCGAACGACCCGGCGAGCTGGACGGACATTCCCGCCGCCAGCCGGGAGAAGCTCACCGAGAGCCTGCTGCCCGAGCTGATGTCGGTGGTCCGGCACGTCTCGTGCGACGACGACACCACCCGCAAGACGCTCTGGAAGCTCTTCGACGGCACGCTCGTCGAGTCGGTGCTGATGCGCTACCCGGACCGGGTGACCATGTGCATCAGCTCGCAGGCCGGCTGCGGCATGAACTGCCCGTTCTGCGCGACCGGTCAGGCCGGTCTGACCCGGAACCTCTCCACCGGCGAGATCGTCGAGCAGATCGCCGCCGGGATGCGCGCGCTGAAGGACGGCGAGATCCCGGGCGGCGAGGCCCGGCTCTCCAACGTGGTCTTCATGGGGATGGGCGAGCCGCTGGCCAACTACAAGCGGGTGCTGTCCGCGATCCGCCGGCTCACCGACCCCGCGCCGGACGGCTTCGGCCTCTCCCAGCGCGGCATCACCGTCTCCACCGTCGGCCTGGTCCCGGCGATGAACCGGCTCGCGGACGAGGGCCTCAGCTGCCGCCTCGCGCTGTCGTTGCACGCCCCGGACGACGAACTGCGCGACGAGCTGGTCCCGGTCAACACCCGGTGGAAGGTCGCCGAGGTGCTGGACGCGGCGTGGAACTACGCGGAGAAGTCCGGCCGCCGGATCTCCATCGAGTACGCGCTGATCAAGGACATCAACGACCAGGCGTGGCGGGCGGACCTGCTCGGCCGGCTGATCAAGAACCACCGGGTGCACGTCAACCTGATCCCGCTGAACCCGACCCCCGGCTCGAAGTGGACGGCCTCCCGGCCCGAGGACGAGCGTGAGTTCGTCCGCCGGCTGCAGTCGCACGGTGTGCCGACCACCGTCCGGGACACCCGTGGCCAGGAGATCGACGGGGCCTGCGGCCAGCTCGCCGCGGCGGGCTGAACCACCGGATCCTGAATCACGGCGGGCCGAACGCCGCCGGGCGAGGCGTCAGCGCAGCCCGGCGGCCGCGAGCGCGGCGGTCAGCCCGCCGGTGACCAGCAGGACCGTGCCGACCGCGAGGGTACGCAGCGCGACGGCGCCGAACAGCAGCCGGGGCGAGGTGCCGATCCGCAGCAGTGCGGCGGTGACGTCCCGGCGGGCTGTGCGGACCTCGGCCAGCCGGGCCGCCACGGCCGCCGCCGCGCAGCCCAGCACCAGGCAGGCCTCGATCGCGGGCAGCGCGTCGGCGCTGTCGGGGGTGCCGATCCAGTAGCGGACGGTGGTGAGCACCATCGCGACCGCGAGGGTGAGCACGGCCAGCGGCGGCCCGAGCCGGCGGGCCTGCGCGGTCAGGCCCCGGCCGGCCAGCAGCCGCAGGGGCGTGGGCCGGCCGACCGCCAGCAGCCGCCCGGTCCAGGAGAGCAGCGGGCCGGTGAGCAGCGCGAGGCCGAGGGCGACGGCGGCCCAGCCGCCGAGCGCGGCGGTACTGGTGCTGCCGAGCCCGGCCGGGAGGTGGATCGGACGGCCGTCGGCGGCGGCGCCGGGCCGCAGGGCGATGAGCTCCAGGGCGAGGCCGAGTACGGCCAGGCCGATCGGCAGGGCGATCCGCAGCGGGCCGAAGCCGGACCGTGCGGGCCGGGGCACGCCGGGCAGGGTCTCGGCGAGTGGCACCGCGCCGGCCGCGGCGATCCCTGAGGTGAGCGGGACCAGGGCGAGCAGGGTGACCGGTGCGGCGGCGGGCAGCGGCACGCCCATGCCGAGCTCGGGGGCGAGCGAGGGACCGGCGATGTCATTGCGCAGGACCAGGAAGACCAGCAGGGTCAGTGCGCTTCCGACGGTGCAGGCGAGCGCGACCTCGCCGGCGATCAGGGCCCGGATGCGGGCGACACCCGCGCCGGCGGTGGTCAGGCCGGTGATCCGCTCGGGGCGCTGGGCCGGTACCGCGCGGGCGGCGACGGAAGCGAACCAGGCGACGGCGGCCAGTGGCGGCAGGCACCAGAGCAGCCGGACGACGGCGTCGGTGCCGCCGAGCGGGTCGCTCAGCGCCCGGCCGAGGGCGCGCAGCAGAAAGGCGGCGACGATTGCGCCGGCCAGGGCGGTGAGCAGCCAGCGGCCGAGGTCGAGCACCCGGTAGCCCCGGGCCAGACGGAGATAGAACACGTCGACTCTTTCAGCCGCGGGGCGGCGTCAGCGGCGGGTGGCCGATACGGCGGCGGCTCCGGCCGCTCCCGGTGTGCCGACTGTTCCGGGGGCTCCAGGGGCTCCGGGGAGACCGCGCGGGACGGGGGCGGCGGGGGCGGTCAGCCGGCCGTCGACGAGGGCGACGGAGCGGTCCGCGAACCGGACGAGCTCGGGATCGTGGGTGGCCAGGACGAGGGTGAGCTGGTGGGAACGGGCCGCGCTGGTCAGTATCCGCAGGACCTGGTCGGCGGCCTCGCGGTGCAGCGGCGCGGTGGGGTCGTCGGCGAAGACGACGGGCGGCAGCGGGGCGAGCGCGCGGGCGACGGCGATCCGCTGGCGCTGGCTCTGGAGCAGCCGGTCGGGCCGCTGCCTGGCGGCCTCGCCCACGTCGAGTCGCTCCAGCCACTCGTCGGCGGCGGTGTACGCGGCCTTGTTGCCGGCCCCGGCCAGCAGCAGGGGCAGCGCGACGTTCTCACGGGCGGTCAGTTCGGGGACCAGGTGCGGTTCGGAGCCGACGAAGCCGAAGCGGTCGCGGCGCAGCCGCTCGCGGCCGGCCCGGGCCAGGGTGTGCACGGGGGCGCTGTTGAACCAGACCTCGCCCTCGTCGACCGGGAGGAGGGCGGAGAGACAGCCGAGCAGGGTGCTCTTGCCGGAGCCGCGCGGGCCGGTCACGGCCAGTACCTCGCCCTCCCGGACGCCGAGCGAGATGCCGCGCAGGGCCGGGGTGCCGTGATGGGACTTGACGATCCCCCGGGCCCACAGCACGTCGTTGTCAGGCGGGGCCGCTGACATGAGGTTCCATCCTGGGTGGCCGCAGGGATATGACACTCGTCAGATTAGAACGACTGGAGCCGGGCGCGGGTGCGGCGCACTGGTCCATAACGGGCAAATCGCCCGCAATCAGGCGTGTTTGGTCGGGGAGATCGTCCGAAAAAACCGGAGGGAGGCGGCCGGAAGGGGCCGCGAACGCCGAAGGGCGGTCCCGCGGGGAGCGGGACCGCCCTTCGGCGGAGGGTGAGGAAGAAAGATCAGGTGGTCAGATCTTCGCCCACGCGTCGGTGAGGCTGGTCCGCAGGATCTGCTCGATCTCGTCGAAGGTCGACTGGTCGGAGATCAGCGGCGGGGCCAGCTGGATCACCGGGTCGCCACGGTCGTCGGCGCGGCAGTACAGGCCGTTGTCGAAGAGCGCCTTCGACAGGAAGCCGTAGAGCACGCGCTCGACCTCGTCGTCGTTGAACGACTCCTTGGTGACCTTGTCCTTCACGAGCTCGATGCCGTAGAAGTACCCGTTGCCGCGGACGTCGCCGACGATCGGCAGGTCGCGCAGCTTGTTCAGGGTGCCCAGGAACGCCGACTCGTTGTCGAGGACGTGCTGGTTCAGGCCCTCGCGCTCGAAGATGTCGAGGTTGGCCAGCGCCACCGCGGAGGAGACCGGGTGGCCACCGAAGGTGTAGCCGTGCAGGAAGGTGTTGTCACCCTTGTAGAACGGCTCGGCGAGGCGGTCCGAGATGATCGTGGCGCCGATCGGGGAGTAGCCCGAGGTCATGCCCTTGGCGCAGGTGATCATGTCGGGCTGGTAGCCGAACTTGTCGGCGCCGAACATGGTGCCGAGGCGGCCGAAGGCGCAGATGACCTCGTCCGAGACCAGCAGCACGTCGTGGCGGTCGCAGATCTCGCGCAGGCGCTGGAAGTACCCGGGCGGCGGCGGGAAGCAGCCGCCGGCGTTCTGCACCGGCTCGACGAAGACGGCGGCGACGGTCTCGGCGCCCTCGTTGAGGATCGCGACCTCGATCTCGTCGGCGCACCAGCGGCCGTACGCCTCGGGGTCGACCGTGCCGTCGGGGCCGGCCAGGAAGGCCGGGGCGCGGTAGATGTTGGTGTTCGGGGCCTTGTGGGTGCCCGGCACCAGCGGCTCGAACGGGGCCTTCAGGCCCGGCAGGCCGGTGATGGACAGGGCGCCCTGCGGGGTGCCGTGGTAGGCGACCGCACGCGAGATGACCTTGTACTTGGTGGGCTTGCCGGTCAGCTTGAAGTACTGCTTGGCAAGCTTCCAGGCGGTCTCGACGGCCTCGCCGCCACCGGTGGAGAAGAAGACCTTGTTCAGGTCGCCCGGGGCGTAGTTGGCCAGGCGCTCGGCCAGCTCGACGGCCTTCGGGTGGGCGTAGCTCCACACCGGGAAGAAGGCGAGCTCCTTGGCCTGCTTGGCAGCGGCCTCGGCGAGCTCCTCGCGGCCGTGGCCGGCCTGGACGACGAACAGGCCGGCGAGGCCGTCGAGGTACTTGCGTCCCTTGTCGTCCCAGACGTAGGTGCCTTCGCCCTTGACGATCGTCGGCACGGGGGAGTTCTCGTACGACGACATGCGGGTGAAGTGCATCCACAGGTGGTCGTAGGCGGTCTTGGAAAGGTCCTTCTGCGCCGGGTCGGCTGTCATCGGGTGCCCCAGGTGTAGGTCTGTTTCCGGAGCTTCAGGTAAACGAAGCTCTCGGTGCTCCGCACGCCGGGAAGCGCGCGGATGCGCTTGTTGATCAGTTCGAGCAGGTGCTCGTCGTCCTCGCAGACCAGTTCGGCCAGGAGGTCGAACGAGCCTGCGGTGCAGACGACGTAGTCGACCTCGTCGAGGGCGGCCAGCGCGTCGGCGACGGGTTCGATGTCTCCTTCGACCCGGATCCCGACCATCGCCTGGCGGGTGAAGCCGACGGTGAGCGGGTCCGTGACGGCGACGATCTGCATCACACCCTGGTCGAGCAGCTTCTGGACGCGCTGCCGTACGGCTGCCTCGGACAGGCCGACGGCCTTGCCGATGGCGGCGTACGGGCGGCGCCCGTCCTCCTGGAGCTGCTCGATGATCGCCTTGGAGGCGGCGTCGAGGGGAACGCTGGCGTTCCGGTCGCGGTTGGCCACGCCGCCACTGTGCCCGATCGGACCTCTGTTCGCAAGCGTGGCAGCTGCTGATTTCGTCGCGATCTTGGAAATCGCATGCGGATTTCATCGCCTGGGCGTGCTTGGTCTGTCGATTCCAGCAGTTGTACGGCTAACCTGGCCCGGTACGCGCGCAGCTTCGCAGTGGAGCGCGCGTTCCCCCACCAGTGGACCGTGCCGCTTCGGGCTCGGCCACTCGGCATCGGAGGACGGCCGACCGGCAGGTGTGTCGACGTACCATGGCGCCGGACTCTGCAACGCCGCAGGACCAGACCGAGGAGAGACCCGTGAGCGACCTTCGCGCGCTGCGCAACTACATCAACGGTGAGTTCGTCGATGCGGCCGACGGCCGCACGCTCGACATCGTGGATCCCACCACCGGCGAGGTCTACGCGACGTCCCCGCTGTCCGGCGCCTCCGATGTGGACGCGGCCATGGCCGCCGCCGCCGCCGCCTTCCCGGTCTGGCGCGACGCCACCCCGAGCACCCGCCAGAAGCTGCTGCTGAAGATCGCGGACGCGGTCGAGGCGCGCGCCGACGAGATCGTCGACGCCGAGGTCCGCAACACCGGCAAGCCCCGCGCGCTGACCCTCTCCGAGGAGATCGGCCCGATGGTGGACCAGATCCGCTTCTTCGCCGGCGCCGCCCGCCTGCTGGAGGGCAAGGCCGCCGGTGAGTACATGGACGGGATGACCTCGATCGTCCGCCGTGAGCCGGTCGGCGTCTGCGCGCAGGTCGCCCCGTGGAACTACCCGATGATGATGGCCGTCTGGAAGTTCGCCCCGGCGATCGCCGCGGGCAACACCGTCGTGCTCAAGCCCTCGGACACCACCCCGGCCTCCACCGTGCTGCTGGCCGAGATCATCGGCGGCGTCCTCAAGGAGCTGGACCTGCCGGCCGGCGTGTTCAACGTCATCTGCGGCGACCGCGAGACCGGCCAGGCCATGGTCGAGCACCCCACCCCGGCGATGGCCTCCATCACCGGCTCGGTCCGGGCCGGCATCTCGGTCGCGGAGTCGGCGGCCAAGGACGTCAAGCGGGTTCACCTGGAGCTGGGCGGCAAGGCCCCGGTCGTGGTCTTCGAGGACGCCGACATCGCCGAGGCGGTCGAGGGCATCTCGGTGGCCGGCTTCTTCAACGCCGGCCAGGACTGCACCGCCGCCACCCGCGTGCTGGTGCACGAGTCGATCCACGACGCCTTCGTCGAGGCGCTGGCCAAGGCCGCGGCCGAGACCAAGACCGGTGGCGTGGACGACGAGGACGTGCTCTACGGCCCGCTGAACAACGCCAACCAGCTGAAGCAGGTCTCCGGCTTCATCGACCGCCTGCCGGCGCACGCCAAGGTCGAGGCCGGTGGCCACCGGGTCGGCGAGGTGGGCTACTTCTACGCCCCGACCGTGGTCTCCGGCCTGAACCAGGACGACGAGATCATCCAGAACGAGGTCTTCGGCCCGGTCATCACCGTGCAGAAGTTCTCCGACGAGGACCAGGCCGTCGGCTACGCCAACGGCGTCGAGTACGCGCTGGCCTCCTCGGTGTGGACCAAGGACCACGCCCGCGCGATGCGGATGTCGCGCCGGCTGGACTTCGGCTGCGTCTGGATCAACACCCACATCCCGCTGGTCGCCGAGATGCCGCACGGTGGTTTCAAGAAGTCCGGCTACGGCAAGGACCTCTCCTCCTACGGCTTCGAGGACTACACGCGGGTCAAGCACGTCATGACCGCGATCTGAGCGGGTCATGGCCATCTGGCGGGGTATGACCGCGATCTGAGCGGGTCATGGCCATCTGGCGGGGTATGACCGCGATCTGACGCTGATCGTGTGATCTGACAATGGGCCCGGGTCGTTTCGACCCGGGCCCTTGCCCTGTCACCCTGTCGGCCGTTCGCATGACCGCCTGACACGATGAACCTGCACTTCACGGGTGGAACTCCCTAGCCTTACCGGCATGAGCATCCCCACCGCCGACTCAGCCGCCGGCCAGGCCGTCAAGGCCGCCGACCGCGCGCACGTCTTCCACTCGTGGTCCGCCCAGGCGCTGATCGACCCCCTCGCGGTGGCCGGCGCCGAGGGCTCGTACTTCTGGGACTACGAGGGCAACCGCTACCTCGACTTCTCCTCGCAGCTGGTGAACACCAACATCGGCCACCAGCACCCGAAGGTGGTCGCCGCGATCCAGGAGCAGGCGGCGAAGCTCTGCACCATCGCGCCCGGCTTCGCGGTCGAGTCGCGCAGTGAGGCCGCCCGGCTGATCGCCGAGCGCACCCCCGGCGACCTCGACAAGATCTTCTTCACCAACGGCGGTGCCGAGGCCAACGAGAACGCCATCCGGCTGGCGCGGCTGCACACCGGTCGCCAGAAGATCATGTCGACGTACCGCTCGTACCACGGTGCCACCGCCAACGCGATCGCCCTCACCGGCGACCCGCGCCGCTGGCCCAACGAGAGCGGTGTCTCCGGTGTCGTCCACTTCTGGGGCCCGTACGCCTACCGCTCCAACTTCCACGCCGAGAACGAGACGCAGGAGTGCGAGCGCGCGCTGCAGCACCTGGAGCAGGTGATCGCGTTCGAGGGCCCCGGCACCATCGCGGCGATCATCCTGGAGACCGTGGTCGGCACCGCGGGCATCCTGATCCCGCCGCCGGGCTACCTGGCCGGGGTACGGGAGATCTGCGACCGCTACGGCATCGTCTTCATCCTCGACGAGGTGATGGCGGGCTTCGGCCGCACCGGCGAGTGGTTCGCCGCCGACCACTGGGGTGTCACCCCGGACCTGCTGACCTTCGCCAAGGGCGTCAACTCCGGCTATGTGCCGCTGGGCGGCGTGGCGATCAGCGCGGAGATCGCCGCCACCTTCGCGGAGCGGCCGTTCCCCGGCGGGCTCACCTACTCCGGCCACCCGCTGGCCTGCGCCTCGGCCGTCGCCACCATCAACACGATGGCGGAGGAGGGCATCGTCGAGAACGCCAGGCACATCGGCGAGACGGTGCTCGGCCCGGGCCTGCGCGAGCTGGCCGAGCGCCACCCCTCGATCGGCGAGGTCCGCGGCCTCGGCGTGTTCTGGGCGCTGGACCTGGTCAAGGACCGCACCACCCGCGAGCCGCTGGTGCCGTACAACGCCGCGGGCGCCGCCAACGCGCCGATGGCCGAGCTGGCCGCCGCCTGCAAGCAGCGCGGGCTCTGGCCGTTCGTCAACATGAACCGCTTCCACGTCGTCCCGCCGTGCACCGTCACCGAGGAGGAGGCCAAGACCGGCCTCGCGGTGCTCGACGAGGTGCTGTCGCTGACCGACGCGCACACTGTCTGAGGAACCGACAAGGACGGCCCCGGGTCTTGCTCGTGCGCCCGGGGCCGCCGCATGCCCGGAAGGCCCATCCATGCCCAGCACCACCCTCACCCGCCGCCCCCTCGACGGCCGCCGCAGCGGACGCGGCCGGCTCACCCGCCGCTCCGTGCTCGGCACCGCCGGGCTGCTCGGCGTCGGCACCCTGACCGGCTGCGGCATCCCGGCCGCCTATGTCGACGAGGACCGCCGCTCGGCCCCGGACCGCTCGGAGCAGGAGAAGCGGCTGGCGTTCTCCAACTGGACCCAGTACATCGACGTCGACGACAGCGGCCGGCGCCCGACCCTGGACGCCTTCACCGAACAGACCGGGATCAAGGTCACCTACACCGAGGACATCAACGACAACGACGAGTTCTTCGGCAAGATCGGCCCGGTCCTGACCCAGGGCACCGACCCCGGCCGGGACCTGATGGTGGTCAGCGACTGGATGGCCGGCCGGTACGTCTCGCTCGGCTGGGTACAGGCCATGGACCGGGCCAACCTGCCCAACGTCACCGCCCAGCTGGACCCGCAGCTGGCCGATCCCGCCTTCGACCCCGGGCGCAAGCGCAGCGTGCCGTGGCAGTCCGGGATCACCGGCATCGCCTACAACCGCAAGGCGCTCGGCCGGGAGATCAGGTCCACCGCCGACCTCTGGGCACCCGACCTCAAGGGCCGGGTCACCCTGTTCGCCGGTCTGGACGAGGCGCTCGGCCTGCTGATGCTCGCCCAGGGCGCCGACATCGCCGCCTTCACCGACGACGACGCGCACCGGGCGATGGACCTGGTGCAGAAGATGGTCGACGCCCGGCACGTCCGCCGCTTCACGGGCAACGACTACACCAGCGACCTGGCCTCCGGCGCGGCGCTGGCCTGTCAGGCCTACTCCGGTGACGCCGTCCAGCTGACCGCCGAGAACCCGGACATCGAGTTCGTGGTGCCCGAGGAGGGCGGCGAGCTCTGGGCGGAGAGCCTGCTGATCCCCAACCGGGCCGGGCACAAGCGCAACGCCGAGCTGCTGATCGACCACTACTACCAGCCCGAGGTGGCCGCCGAACTGGCCGCCTTCGTGCAGTACATCTGCCCGGTGCCCGCCGCCCGCGAGGTGCTGGCCGCGAGCGGGGACCAGGAGAAGGCCGAGCTGGCGGAGCACCCGCTGGTCTTCCCGACCGAGGAGATGCGCGCCCGGCTGCGCACCATGCGCGATGTCACCTCCGCCGAGCGGCCCGAACTGCACAAGGTCTGGGGCCGCATCACCGGGGTGTAGCGGGACCGGGCCCGGCGGTCACCGGGCCCCGGTACTCACCGGCGGACGGCGTCCAGCGCGAGCAGCGCCACGTGCAGGGAGAGGCAGGACTCGACCTGGTCGAGATCGACGCCGAGGATCCGCTCGACCTTGTGCAGCCGGTCGTAGAAGGAGGGCCGGGACAGGTGCGCGGCATCGGCCGCCGCGGACTTGTTCCGGCCGTGCTCCAGGTAGATACGCAGCATCTGGACCAACTGGCCGTTGTGCTCGGCGTCGTAGGCGAGCAGCGGGCCGAGTTCGCGCTCGACGTAGGTCTGCAGCCGGGCGTCGTCGCGCAGCAGGTGCAGCAGACCGCGCAGCCGGACGTCGGGCAGCCGGTAGTAGGCGGCGGCGCGGCCGCCGGGGGAGTCGTGCAGGGCGGCGTCGGCGACCTGGGTGGCCTCCAGCAGGGTGCGCCGGGCGTCGCGGACCGAGCCCACCGAGGAGCCGACGGCGACGACGGGGGCCGGTACGGGGGCGGCGTCCCGGTTGGCGTCCGCCGTCAGCCGGCGCAGCGCGGCGGAGAAGGCGTCCAGCGCGGTGTGCTCGTCCTGCTGGGTGCCGAGCGCGATCAGGACGCCCACCCCCTCGTCGTCCAGCGCTCCGACCAGGGCGGAGAGCCGGCAGCCGCGGATCGCGCCGGCCGCCAGCTCGGTGAAGTCGCGCAGCCTGGCCTGGGCCTCCAGGGCGGCCGGGATCGGCCCGCGCCGCTGCCGCAGCACCACCCCGACCAGCCGGCGGCCCTCCAGCGGAACGCCGAGCGCCTGGGCGCGCAGGGCCACCTCGGAGACGGTCAGCGCGTGGGTGAGGATGCCGGAGAGCAGGGTGCGGTGGGTCTGCCGCTCCAGGCTCTCCCGGTCCCGGACGACCAGCCGGTTGAGGGCCAGGGCGGACGCCCCGCGTTCCAGCAGCATCGTGTGCGGGTGGGCCTCGCCCTCCGGCAGCGGTGCCGGGTCCTCGACCAGGACGAGCCGGCCCCAGTCCTGGCCGCGGGCGCCGACCGTGGTCACCAGCCAGCCGCTGCGCGGGTCGTGGCCGGTGCGCCCGGGCGGACGCACCCCGCGCGAGCGGCGCTCCCAGTCCTCCAGCAGTTCGCTCTCCGGCCGGCCGGCGGGGTCATGGGCCAGTACCTGGTGCGCCAGGTTCTCCAGCACGACGGGTGCGCCCGCCATCCGGGCCACCTGGCGGACCACCTCACCGGGTTCGGCGCCCTCCACCACCAGTTCGTTGAAGACCTGGTGGACCGCCTCCGAGGTCCGCAGCTGCTCCAGCTGGGCGTTGACCACCAGGGCGTGCACGGCCTCGGTGACGGCCACGAAGCGCAGCTCGCGGCGGAGCACGATCAGCGGCAGCCCGCGCTGCTCGGCGGCGTGCACCAGGGCGCGGGGGAGCGAGTCGAAGTAGCGCCGGCCGAACTCGACGACCAGCCCGGCCACGCCGACCTCGTCCAGCTCGCGGACGTACCGGGCCAGCCCGTCGCGGTCCTCGGGCAGCGCGATACCGGTGGTCAGCACCAGTTCGCCGCCCTGGAGCACCCCGGCGACATCGGGCAGCTCACTGACGTGGACCCAGCGGACCGGGCGCTCCAGGCGGTCGGCGCCGGCGACGACCTGGGGCAGGCCCCGCCGCATCACTTCGAGATCGAGCACGCGGGCGACGGTGGGGAGCATCGCGGGGCCTCCAGGGATCAGAGTGTCAGGTAAATCATCCCTCCTGGCGACGATCTGTTGCCCTCCGTGAACCCTTCCACCCTGTAAGGCCCTTCGCGTCGAGGTTGTCGGAGTGACCCTTGTCACGCCGGGGCGGCAACAGGCATGGTCAGCGGGTCGGCTGTGGCGAGACACCAACATCACCGGCGGAATCCGTCGTGTCACCGGGCAGCGACGGCGGAATCCCTTGTCGGGACGCCGCAGGGCTGCCAGGATCGCGCCATCCCGGAAGATCAACCGGGCCGGATTCCCCCGTACCGCAGACGCGGCGACTCGATCAGTCGGACGACGCCGGTACGGGACCGCCGCCCACCGGCATCTGCGGCATGACGGGAACCGGACGATCGGACGATCGGACGCCATGCGGGCAGCCGAACCACCGGCACTTGGAGGAACCAGATGGACCTGACCGACTTCGGAGCGGGCGCGCAGTACATCGCGGGCCGGCAGAGCCGGGGGAGCGGCGATCCTTTCCAGGTCGTCAACCCGGCCGACGGCAGCGTGGTCGAGCAGATCTCCCTCGCCTCCACCGACCAGGTGGACGCCGCCGTCGCCGCCGCCCGGGCCGCACTGCCCGAGTGGTCCGGCGCCACCCCCGGCGCCCGCTCCGAGGCGCTCACCCGGCTGGCCGCCGTCCTCACCGGGGCCGCCGCCGACCTCGCCCGGGTGGAGACCGCGCAGACCGGCAAGCCGGTCAAGCTCTCCACCGAGTTCGACGTCCCCGGCACCATCGACAACGCCGCGTTCTTCGCCGGGGCGGCCCGCAATCTGGAGGGCAAGGCGGCCGGCGAGTACTCCGGTGACCACACCTCCTACGTGCGGCGCGAGGCGATCGGCGTGGTCGGCTCGATCTCCCCGTGGAACTACCCGCTCCAGATGGCCGCCTGGAAGATCCTCCCGGCCATCGCGGCGGGCAACACCATCGTCCTCAAGCCGGCCGAGCTGACCCCGCTGACCTCGCTGATGTTCGCCCGGGCCTGCACCGCGGCGGGCATCCCGGACGGCGTGGTCAACGTGGTCACCGGCGCCGGACGCACCGCCGGGGAGCATCTGGTCTCCCACCCGGGCGTCGCGATGGTCTCCTTCACCGGCTCCACCCCGGTCGGCAGGCGGGTCGCCGAACTCGCCACCGCGACCGTCAAGCGCACCCACCTGGAACTGGGCGGCAAGGCCCCGTTCGTGGTCTTCGACGACGCCGACCTGGACGCCGCGGTGCACGGCGCGGTCGCCGCCTCGCTGATCAACGGCGGCCAGGACTGCACCGCCGCCACCCGCGCCTACGTCCAGCGCCCGCTCTACGACGCCTTCGTGGCCGGCGTCGCCGAACTGTACGGCGCGATCCGCCTCGGCGACCCGCTGAACCCGCGGACCGACCTCGGGCCGCTGGTCTCCCACACCCACCGGGACCGGGTGGCCGGCTTCGTCGAGCGGGCCCGCTCCTACGGCGCCACCGTCGTCACCGGCGGACGCGCCCCGGAGAAGGGCCACGACGGCACCGACCTCACCCGCGGCGCCTACTACCTGCCCACCCTGATCACCGACGCCGCGCAGGACCGCGAGGTCGTCCAGGGCGAGATCTTCGGCCCGGTCCTGGTCGTGCTGCCCTTCGACAGCGACGACGAGGGCCTGCGGCTGGCCAACGACACCCCGTACGGCCTGGCCGCCTCGGCCTGGACCGGCAATGTGCACCGCTCGCTGCGGGCCACCAGGGAGATCGCGGCCGGCTGCGTCTGGGTCAACGACCACATCCCGATCATCAGCGAGATGCCGCACGGCGGCTACAAGTCCTCCGGCTACGGCAAGGACATGTCGCAGTACTCGCTGGACGAGTACACCCAGGTCAAGCACGTCATGTTCGACACCACGGCGGTGGCCCGCAAGGACTGGCACCGCACCGTCTTCGGAGACAGATAACCCTCACCCAGGGGCGCCCCCCAGCCGCCCCGACCTCTCGCCCCCAGGAGGCCCGTTCCATGGCGTTCAACGAGCTCACCGACGGTCTGCCCGAACCGGTCCGCAAGGCCTGGGAACGCAGTCTGACCAGCGGACGGGCCTCCCTCGGCCGGCGGGCGCTGCTGCGCGCCGCCGCCCTCACCGCCGGCGCGGGCACCCTGGCCGCCTGCGGCATCCCGGCGGCCAGGACCGCCGGGACCGGCGACTCGACCGCGAACGCCGCCAAGGACCTCTCGGACAGCCAGAAGGAGGTGAACTTCTCCAACTGGCCGCTCTACATCGACTCCGACGAGAAGGACAAGGAGCGGCACGGCACCCTGGACGCCTTCACCGCGGCCACCGGTATCAAGGTCAGGTACAACGAGGACGTCAACGACAACGTCGAGTTCTTCGGCAAGGTCAAACCGCAGCTCGCGGCGGGCCAGGACACCGGCCGCGACCTGATGGTGCTCACCGACTGGATGGCCGCCCGGATGATCCGCCTCGGCTGGGCGCAGAAGCTCAACCAGGCCAACGTCACCACCGCGATCACCACCATCGACTCCCGCTTCCGCGCCCCCGACTGGGACCCGGGCCGGCTCTACTCCTACCCGTGGGCCGGCATCCAGGTGGTGATCGCCTACAACAAGAAGGCCACCAAGGGGAAGGAAGTCGCCTCGGTCTCCCAGTTGCTGGACGACCCCGACCTCAAGGGCCGGGTCACCTTCCTCTCCGAGATGCGCGACAGCATCGGCATCACCCTGCTCGACCTCGGCAAGGACCCGGCGAAGTTCACCGCCGACGACTACGACGCCGCGGTCGCCCGGTTGCAGAAGGGCGTCGACAGCAAGCAGATCCGCCGCTTCACCGGGAACGACTACGGCCAGGAGCTCTCCTCCGGCGACATCGCCGCCTGCGTCGCCTGGGGCGGCGACCTGATCCAGCTCCGTGCCGACAACCCGGACATCGAGTTCGTCATCCCGGAGAAGGGCTTCGTCTCCTCGACCGACAACATGCTGATCCCGGCCAAGGCCCAGCACAAGACGAACGCGGAAAAGCTGATCGACTTCTACTACCAGCCGAAGATCGCGGCGCAGCTGGTCGCGGGCATCGGCTTCGTCTCCGCCGTCACCGGGATGAAGGAGGAGCTCGCCGCCCTCGCCCCGGACACCGCGGCCAACCCACTCGTCGTCCCCACCCCCGAGATGGCGGCCAAGGCGCACGTGTTCCGCACCCTCACCGAGACCGAGGAGAGCGACTTCGAGCAGAAGTTCTCCAAACTCATCGGCGCCTGACCTCCCCACTGACGGCAGAGACAGCAGAAACCAGGAAGACACCCATGACAGACCAGCTGCGCGACGCGGCGGCCACGGGCGGCGATGTCCGCCTCACCGGCATCGGCAAGACCTACGGCTCCTTCACCGCCGTCCACCCGCTCGACCTGACCGTCCCCCAGGGCTCCTTCTTCGCCCTGCTCGGCGCCTCCGGCTGCGGCAAGACCACCACCCTGCGCATGATCGCCGGTCTGGAGGAGCCCACCTCCGGCACCGTCCTGATCGGCGGCCAGGACGTCACCGCCCTGCCCCCGTACAAGCGGCCGGTGAACACCGTCTTCCAGAGCTACGCGCTCTTCCCGCACCTCGACATCTTCGAGAACGTCGCCTTCGGCCTGCGCCGCCGCGGCCGCAAGGACGTCAAGAAGCAGGTCGACGACATGCTGGAACTGGTCGAACTCGGCCCGTACGCCCGGCGCAAGCCGCACCAGCTCTCCGGCGGCCAGCAGCAGCGCGTCGCCGTCGCCCGCGCCCTGATCAACCACCCGCAGGTGCTGCTCCTGGACGAGCCGCTCGGCGCCCTCGACCTCAAGCTCCGCCGCCAGATGCAGCTTGAGCTCAAGCGGATCCAGACCGAGGTCGGCATCACCTTCGTCCACGTCACCCACGACCAGGAGGAGGCCATGACCATGGCCGACACCATCGCGGTGATGAACGGCGGCCGGGTCGAACAGCTCGGCGCGCCCGCCGACCTCTACGAGAACCCCGCGACCACCTTCGTGGCCAACTTCCTCGGCCAGTCCAACCTGCTGCCCGCCGATGTCACCGGCGCCGACGGCGGCGACCTGCTGCTCACCGCCGACGGCACCCGCCTCGCCGTGCCCAGGGCCCGCTGCGCCACCGACGCCAGGAAGGTCCACCTCGGGGTCCGGCCGGAGAAGATCACCATCGAGCACGCCTCCGCCGAGGTCGCCGACGGCCGCAACCGGCTGGCCGGCACCGTGGTCGACTCCAGCTTCATCGGCGTCTCCACCCAGTACCTGGTGCGCACCGACGGGGGCCAGGAGGTGACGGTCTTCGAGCAGAACATGGAGCGCGACGCCCGGATCGTCCCCGGCGCGCCGGTCGTCCTGCACTGGAACCCGGCGCACTCCTTCGCCCTGGACGCCGCGCAGGCGATCGACGCGGGCACCGGGGAGGAGGCGGCATGACCACCACCACCCCGGCGGCGCCGCCGCAAGTCATACCGCTCCCGGAGGCCGCCCGGAAGCCGAAGCGCAAGCTCACCCCGTACTGGCTGCTGCTGCCGGGCATCGCCTGGCTGGTCGTCTTCTTCGCCGTGCCGATGGTCTACCAGGGGTCGACCTCGCTGCAGACCGGCTCGCTAGAGGACGGCTTCAAGGTCACCTGGCACTTCGCCACCTACTGGGACGCCCTGGTCGAGTACCGCTGGCACTTCGTCCGCTCGTTCGGCTACGCCGCCACCGCGACGGTGCTCTGCCTGACCATCGGCTACCCGCTGGCGTACACGATCGCCTTCAAGGCGAGCAAGCGGTGGCGCAACGTCATCCTGATCCTGGTGATCGCGCCGTTCTTCACCAGCTTCCTGATCCGCACGCTGGCCTGGAAGACCATCCTCTCGGACGGCGGCCCGGTGGTCGGCGCCCTCAACGCGCTGCACATCCTGGACGTCACCAGCGCGATCGGCCTCACCTCCGGCGACCGGGTGCTGGCCACGCCGCTCGCCGTGGTCTGCGGTCTGACCTACAACTTCCTGCCGTTCATGATCCTGCCGCTGTACACCTCGCTGGAGCGGATCGACCCGCGGCTGCACGAGGCCGCCGGCGACCTCTACGCCCGGCCGTTCACCACCTTCCGCAAGGTCACTTTCCCGATCTCGCTGCCGGGTGTGGTCGCGGGCACGCTGCTCACCTTCATCCCGGCCTCCGGCGACTACATCAACGCCCAGCTGCTGGGCTCGCCGAGCGAGCAGATGGTCGGCAACGGCATCCAGAAGCAGTTCCTGAACGTGCTCGACTACCCCACGGCGGCCGCGCTGAGCTTCATCCTGATGGCCCTGATCCTGGGCATGGTGACGGTCTACATGCGCAAGGCCGGGACGGAGGAACTGGTCTGATGTCCCGAGTGCTCACATGGGTCCGCGCCCATCTGGTGGTGCTGGCAGGTCTGCTGGCCCTGGCCTACCTGGTGCTGCCCAACCTGGTCGTCCTCGCCTTCTCGTTCAACAAGCCGGTGGGCAAGTTCAACTACGAGTGGTCCGAGTTCTCCACCGACGCGTGGACCAATCCCTGCGGTGTGGCCGACATGTGCCAGTCGCTCTCCCTCAGCCTGCAGGTCGCGGTGCTCGCCACCATCGGCGCCACCGTGCTCGGCACCATGGTCGCCTTCGCGCTGGCCCGCTACCGCTTCCGCGGCCGCTCGGCCACCACCGCGATGATCTTCCTGCCGATGGCCATGCCCGAGGTGGTGATGGCCGCCTCGCTCGGCACGCTCTTCCTCAACATGCGCATCCCGTTCGGCTTCACCACGATCCTCATCGCGCACATCATGTTCTGCCTGAGCTTCGTGGTGACGGCGGTCAAGGCACGCGTGATGAGCATGGACCCCCGGCTCGAACAGGCCGCCCAGGACCTCTACGCGACGCCGACCCAGACCTTCCTGCGGGTCACCCTGCCGCTCGCCGCCCCCGGCATCGCGGCCGGCGCGCTGCTCAGCTTCGCGCTCTCCTTCGACGACTTCATCATCACCCAGTTCAACTCGGGCCCGACCACGGTCACCTTCCCGATGTTCGTCTGGGGCGCCTCGCAGCGCGGCATCCCGGTGCAGGTGAACGTCATCGGTACCGCGATGTTCATCGCCGCCGTCGCGCTGACGGTGGCCGGCCAGTGGCTCGGCAACCGTCGCAAGGCCACCGCCTGACCTACCGTCGGGGTGGCCGCCCAACCATCACCTATGTGCAGAAAGTGGCTGATAATGCATGGACTCCGCCCGCGCGCTCAGTGACGCCAGGCCCACCCCCTTCTGGCTGGAGGACCCGGGCCGGCCGGAGGCGCTGCCCGCCCTGGTCGGCGACGCCACCTGTGACCTGCTGGTCGTCGGCGGCGGCTACTCCGGCCTCTGGACCGCCCTCATCGCCAAGGAGCGCGACCCCTCGCTGGACGTCGTCCTGGTCGAGGGCAACGAGGTGGGATGGGCCGCGTCCGGGCGCAACGGCGGCTTCTGCGCGGCCAGCCTGACCCACGGCTTCGGCAACGGCCTGCAGCGCTGGCCCGCCGAACTCGGCCAACTCGAGCGCCTCGGTGCCGCCAACCTGGACGGCATCGAGGCCACCCTCAAGCGCTACGGCATCGACGCCGAGTGGGAGCGCACCGGCGAGATCGACGTCGCCACCCAGCCCCACCAACTCGCCGAACTGCACGAGATCGCCGAGGCCGTCGCCGAGTACGGCTTCGACATCACCGTGCTCGACGCCGACGCGCTGCGCGCCCAGGTCGACTCGCCGACCTTCCTCGGCGGGCTCTGGGACAAGGAGGGCGTGGCGATGGTCCACCCCGCCAAGCTCGCCTGGGGTCTGAAGGACGCCTGCCTGCGCCAGGGCGTGCGGATCTTCGAGCACACCAGGGCACTGGACCTGCGTGAGTACGGCAGCGGCATGGCCGTCCGCACTCCCTACGGCCGGGTCTTCGCCCGCCGGGTCGCGCTCGGCACCAATGTGTTCCCGTCCCTGGTCAAGCGGGTCCGCCCGCTGGTCGTCCCGGTGTACGACTACGCGCTGATGACCGAGCCGCTCAGCGAGGAACAGCTCGCCGCGATCGGGTGGAGCGGCCGGCAGGGGCTCAGCGACAGCGCCAACAAGTTCCACTACTTCCGGCTCTCCGCCGACAACCGGATCCTCTGGGGCGGCTACGACGCGGTCTACCACTACGGCGGCCACGTCCGGAACGAGTACGACCAGCGGCCGGAGACCTTCCGCACGCTGGCGCACAACTTCTTCCGCTGCTTCCCGCAGCTGGAGGGCGTGCGCTTCACCCATGCCTGGGGCGGCGCCATCGACACCTGCAGTCGCTTCTCGGCCTTCTTCGACACCGCCTACCGCGGCCGGGTCGCCTACGCGGCCGGGTTCACCGGGCTCGGCGTCGGGGCCACCCGGTTCGGCGCCGAGGTGATGCTCGACCTGCTGGCGGGCGAGCGCACCGAGCGCACCACGCTGGAGATGGTGCGGAGCAAGCCGCTGCCGTTCCCGCCGGAGCCGGTGCGCTGGGCCGGCATCGAGATCACCACGCGGTCCCTGCAGCGCGCGGACCGCAACGGCGGGCACCGCAACCTCTGGCTGCGCACGCTCGACCGGCTGGGGCTGGGCTTCGACAGCTGACCGCCGCGCCTCCGGTCGCGCGTCCGCCGCGGTGATGCGTCCGCTGCGGCGACTTTCGGCCGGGTGACGCATCCGATCGGGTGATCCGTGTAAGAGAGACCCGCCGTCCGCCTCTCGTTGGTGACGGCGGGTCTCGGTTCCCGCCGCGCCGCGAGCAGCGTCAGCGCTGAGGAACGGGGACGGCACATGGAGAGCACCGGACTGCACTGGCTCGCCCAGGCGGCACCGGACCCGGAGGCGTTCAGGGAACAGTGGGAACGCACCGGACTGGGACTGATGCTGTTGCCGGCCGGGCGGAGGTGGGACGTCCTCTCGGTGCCCGGCCGACTCGGCCGGCCGGCCCTGGAGATCCTCGGTGACGGCCTCTGCGGGCCGGTCCTCACCGACTTCGGGGGCGAGAGCGTCGGCTTCCTCGTCCCCGTCGGCACGGCGGCCCGGTGGATCGGCACCGGCGTGCGCTGCGCGGGCGACGGCACCTGGATCGTCGTCCCGCACCCCCGGCCACGCAGCCGGGGAGCGCGCTGGCTCGTCCCGCCCGACGGCTCCGGACGGCTCAACGACCCCGCCCTGCTGGAGCTCGCCCTGCACGAGGCCGCGGCCCGGCTCCGGGACTGGTGAGACGGGAGCCACCGGCGGGGTACCGGAGGCCGAGGGCGGCATCGCGTCGGTTGAAGGGTGGAAGGGGCGCGTGGGGGCGTGGGGCGGGCGGTCGCGTCAGACTGGAGGCGTGATCACCGTCCCGGACGCCGTCGACGCGTCCCTTCGCCCGGGCCCGGCCCAGCTGCGGCTCGCCGAACTGGTCCGGCCCGTCTGCGACCGGCTCGGACTGGCCCTCGCCGGCGGCCATGCCCTGCGGGCCCACGGCGTACCGGCCTGCCCCCAGGACGGGCTGACCCTGGTCACCAGCGGCGGCACCGATCTGCCGGAGGCCGCGGCCGAGCTGGCCGCCGCCTACCGGGCGGTCGGCGGCGGCGTCGCGGAGCGGCCGGGCACGCCCCGGTTGGAGCAGCTCTCCGTCCGGCTCACGCTCGGCGGCCGCACCCACGCGGTGGAGCTGCGCAAGGAACCGCTGGGCCACCGACCGGTCCGGCTCGACCTCGGTGCGCCCGTGCCCGGCGGGCCCGCGCTGACGCTGACGGCCGTCGCCCTGGAGGACGCGGCCGCCCTGGCCACCGCGCTGCTCGCCGACCGCGGCCTGCCGCGCGACCTGATCGACGTACACGCCCTGACCGCCTGGTACCGGGAGGGCGAACTGCTCGCACTGGCAGTCTCGTTGGACGCGGACTTCCAGCCCGCCGTGCTCGCCGACCGGCTGGAGACGCTGGCCGACGCCGCCGACGGACGGTTCCGGGCCCGGGGGTACCCGGGCAGCGCGGTCGGCGGGCTGAAGCGGTGGGCGTTGGCGTGGTCCCAGGATCTGCGACTGGATCTGCTGGAGACCCAGGAGGCGGCGGACGGGTTGCACGACCCGTACCTGGAGGAGACGGACGGCGCCGAGGAGACGGACGGTACGGAGGCGGTCTGAGGGAGGGCCGGCGGGGCTTCGCCCGTTCGGCGGACCCGGCCGACGACCTGTAAGGCTGAATCCCCGATCCCCGTCAGCCTGTTCGTTGAGGTGGGCCGTGGAGGCCAGCAGACTGGGAGATGAGCGCGGTAGCCCCGTGAATCCCGTCGCCCGGCCCGCACACGGGCGGCGCCAGACAAGGGACCGGCGGCAGGACGCCGCCCGGGACTTCGGAGGCAGACGACCTTGAGCAAGCACATCACGCACTGGATCGGCGGCGCGCCCGTCGCCACCGCCGGCGCCGCGCCCCGGCGCGGCGACATCTTCGACCCGGCCACCGGCCAGGTCTCGGGACACGTCGACTTCGCGGAGATCGCCGAGGTCGACCAGGCCGTCGCGGCCGCCGCCTCGGCCTTCACCGAGTGGCGCAACGCCTCGGTCGCCAAGCGCGCCACGGTGCTCTTCAGCTTCCGCGAACTGCTCAACGCCCGCCGGGACGAGCTGGCCGCGATCATCGTCTCCGAGCACGGCAAGGTGCACTCCGACGCGCTGGGCGAGATCGCCCGCGGTCTGGAGGTCGTCGAGTACGCCTGCGGCATCCCGCAGCTCATCAAGGGCGGCTTCACCGAGCAGGCGTCCACCGGCGTCGACGTCTACTCGATCCGCCAGCCGCTCGGCCCGGTCGCGATCATCTCGCCGTTCAACTTCCCGGCGATGGTGCCGATGTGGTTCTTCCCGATCGCCATCGCGGCCGGCAACACGGTCGTCCTGAAGCCCTCGGAGAAGGACCCGTCCGCCGCCAACTTCCTGGCCGGGCTGTGGAAGGAGGCCGGTCTCCCCGACGGTGTCTTCAACGTCGTCCACGGTGACAAGGCCGCCGTGGACCGGCTGCTGGAGCACCCCGACATCAAGTCGGTCAGTTTTGTCGGCTCCACCCCGATCGCTCGCTACGTGTACGAGACCGGCACCCGCTACGGCAAGCGCGTGCAGGCCCTCGGCGGCGCCAAGAACCACATGCTGGTCCTGCCCGACGCCGACCTGGACCTCAGCGCCGACGCCGCCATCAACGCCGGGTTCGGCGCGGCCGGCGAGCGCTGCATGGCCGTCTCGGTGCTGGTCGCGGTCGACCCGATCGGTGACGAGCTGGTCGAGAAGATCAAGCAGCGGATGGCCACCCTGAAGGTCGGCCCCGGCTGCAACGGTGAATCGGAGATGGGCCCGCTGGTCACCGGCCAGCACCGGGACAAGGTCACCTCCTATGTCGAGTCCGGTGTCGCCGACGGCGCCGAGCTGGCCGTCGACGGCCGGAAGCACCCGATCACCGCCGAGGACAGGAACGGTGCGCCGACGGCGGACGGTTTCTGGCTCGGCCCCACGCTGTTCGACCACGTGAAGCCCGGCATGTCCGTCTACAACGACGAGATCTTCGGCCCGGTGCTGTCGGTGGTCCGCGTCGCCTCCTACGAGGAGGGCGTGGCCCTGATCAACGCCAACCCGTACGGCAACGGCACCGCCATCTTCACCAACGACGGTGGCGCGGCCCGGCGCTTCCAGTTCGAGGTGGAGGTCGGCATGGTCGGCATCAACGTGCCGATCCCGGTGCCGGTCGCCTACTACTCCTTCGGCGGCTGGAAGGCCTCCCTGTTCGGTGACGCGCACGCGTACGGTCCGGACGGCGTGCAGTTCTTCACCCGTGGCAAGGCCGTCACCCAGCGCTGGCTCGACCCCTCGCACGGCGGCATCAACCTCGGCTTCCCGACCAACAGCTGAGCCTCGACCGGCGCCCCGAGCAGCCGGCCGGACCCTTCCCCCGGGGGTCCGGCCGGCTTCTTTGCGCGATGTTTGCTTCCTTCCGCCGATGGGCGTAGTGTTCTCTAGTCGCTCGACAGGGAGCACCGGACACGCATCGGCGCGGACGGTCCCGGGGCGGCCAATCCACGAAACACCACTTC